>JBLIIL010000031.1:0-25575 GCA_047634755.1 Methylophilaceae bacterium | reverse complement strand
TGATAACAGCTCAAACGCAAAGGTTGGCGTGATTTCTTCAACAACAGATTTACCCTGAATAATATCTTTTAAAAATGCGGCTTTACCTGCTGCGGCACTCGTCGTACCGGGCAAGGTGTTATAAATAAAAAACTTGAGTGAATCTTCACGGTGTTCGTGCGCTGGCTCTTTAATCTGCGTAATGATTTCGGCCAATAACTCAGCGGTATCAATCGGCTTAGGATTTAAGCCTTCGCTTTTGCGGGCAGCTATTTCATCTAAGTATGCTTGATATAAACTCATTGCCACATCTCGATTTCAATGTTCACTTGGCTATTAGCAAAATGAACAGTTAGCAATGATGGTAAATTGTGTGCTTCGCGCGATAATACATGGTCTTGATATACTTCAATCATAAGGTTTATTTCTTTTTCTACACTAAGTTTCTAAAATGGTTTTTCTATCGTTTCTATTCAATTAATTCTTTGGCAAATGATGTACCGCAACTTGTTGTATTGGCAGCTACTTCCCACCTATCTAGCAATGATTTTTGATAACCCGCTCCGTGTTTAAGCTCTAAAAAAGCACGCACTTCCGCTACATCTGCAAAGCCGTTATGATCAGTATCCATTTTGGCAATATTGTCTTCCACACTAGGGCCAGCATACTTTCCATCAGCATCAGTTAAGTAATCCAGCATCTCAATAGCATGCCCGAACGATACGCTCATCAACAAAGCCAACAGCAACCATAGTTTCGCTAAATTATTCATGTTTTCACCTCAATTCATACTACCATTTTGACCGAGATTAATCTATTTAGTGCCTAATCAATGTGACCTTAGACACATTGCGCTTGATTCAATCAACTGGCTTAATATCAATGGTCTGTTGTGCAATCTTTTCTTTCCAAAATGCGGGCCCAGATTGATGCACTGACTCACCTGTTGCATTCACTGCAACTGTCACTGGCATATCCACCACATCAAACTCATAAATTGCTTCCATGCCTAAATCTGCAAAGGCCAGCACTTTAGCCTGTTTAATCGCTTTGCTGACCAAATACGCAGCACCACCAACAGCCATTAGATACACTGATTGATGGTTCGCTATTGAAGCCAATGTCGCTTCACCTCGCTCTGCCTTGCCGACTGAGCCTAACAAACCAGTATCTAGCATCATATCGCTATAGCTATCCATTCTGGTTGCTGTTGTCGGTCCAGCGGGGCCAACCGCTTCATCACCCACTGCATCAACTGGGCCAACATAGTAAATAAATCGATTATTAAAATCCACTGGCAACGTTTCACCCTTGGCAATCATATCTGCAATGCGTTTATGTGCAGCATCACGTCCTGTTAATAATTGCCCACTTAGTAACAAGGTCTGCCCAGTTTGCCATGTTTGCGTTTCGGCTTTTGTGACCGTATTCAAATCCACTCGTTTTGCCTCTGCACTTGGCGCCCAATTCACCTTGGGGTAATCATCCAAACTTGGCGGTGTTAATGCAGCAACACCTGTGCCATCTAACGTAAATTCCACATGCCGTGTAGCCGCACAATTCGGAATAATCGCCACAGGTAAACTAGCGACATGGGTTGGGTAATCCATTATTTTCACATCCAATACGGTCGTTAATCCGCCCAATCCTTGTGCGCCTATACCTAAATTATTCACTTTTTCGTACAACTCCAGCCGCAACTCTTCAATACGGTTACTCGCACCTTTTTCTTTCAACACCTGTATATCAATCGGCTCCATTAGCGATTCTTTTGCCATCAACATGGCTTTTTCTGCACTACCGCCGATACCGATACCCAACATTCCCGGAGGGCACCAGCCTGCACCCATCTGGGGCACAACGTCTAACACCCAATCCACGATGCTGTCATACGGATTGAGCATCGCGAATTTGGCTTTATTCTCAGAACCGCCACCTTTGGCAGCAATTTTGACTTCTACGCAATCACCTGCAACCAAGCTCACATGCACCACTGCTGGTGTATTATCACCCGTATTGACACGCTTTCCCGCAGGATTATTAACGATAGAGGCGCGTAATTTATTTTCTGGCAATAAGTAAGCGCGTCTCACACCCTCATTCACCATTTGCTCAATATCTAAGGTAGCATCCCATTGAACGTCCATACCTACTTTGACAAGAGCAACAACAATTCCAGTGTCTTGGCATATTGGTCGCTTACCTTCCGCACACATTCGCGAGTTGGTCAAAATCTGCGCAATCGCATCTTTTGCCGCTGTTGACTCTTCTCGCTCATAAGCATCACCCAAGGCATCAATATAGTCTTTAGGGTGATAATAGGAAATGTATTGCAGTGCGTCTGCGATACTTTGAATAAAGTCTGATTGTTTAATTGTCGTCATCTTGAGGATTTTGCAGTCGCCATTTCAGGGTTAATGTCTTTACGCAAGATTTTACCATTTTTTGTACGTAGAAAATCGTTAGCCAAATAAACCGTTTTAGGCGATTTATATGCGGCTAAATGCTGTTTGCCATAAGCCTGCAATTCATCAGGTGTTGTTTTTGCTTCTGGTTTTAGAATCACATAAATGACCACTAGCAACTTGTCTTTTTCAATTTCCTCGCCAATGGCAGCACAATCTGCAACATCAGCGTGCCCTTTGTAAACGCGCTCAATTTCATAAGGCGAAACACGATAACCAAAGCTTTTAATAATGTCATCTTTTCGACCTAAAAACCAAATATAGCCTTTATCATCGTATTTTGCATAATCTCCTGTAAAGAAGTAGCCATCATGCTTATATTTAGCAGTCTCTTCTGGCATATTCCAGTAATTTAAAAAGATACCCGGATCGTCTAATGGCACACTAATTATTCCCTCAACACCTATTTCGACTTCTTCCAAGATATCAGGATTAAGCAATTTAATATAGTGTCAGGGCTGTGGAAAGCCTGCCGATCCTGGTTGTATTGGTCGATATTGGCTTTGGCTTAAATAGTAGGAAAACTCACTCATTTCTTTTTGGCGACAACCATCTTCCAAATCAAAAATAAGTGTATGGGCGATCGTATAGTGCGCATGCCTAACCATCCTAGCAGCGGCTTGCTCCATATCCTCATAAATACCTAAACTTGGGGCATATTTTACAGGTGGATAATATAACTGAATGCCTGGCCAATAATCGCCTAAATTTGTATTAGCCTTTCTTTTATTTTCACTCATAAAATACTCTCTCTAGTTATTGATTAATGAGGAACTTGCTCATTACTCAACCGTTTGTAAATGCTGCAACTTATCAACAATTGATTGCTGCAGTTCACTTTTTAAATGTAGATTTTTCATGCTGAGCACATTCCAAAGATCTTTGTCAGTCATGGCTAACAACTCATCAAATGATTTCAACTCCGTTAATGTGAGTTCATTAAAATAAGTAGTAACAAATTTCTGTAAAACGATATCGATTTCCAACATGCCTCGCCTACAACGCCAAGCTAGACGTCGCTGTTCAGCGTCTTTGATACTTTCAGCGTTTTTCATGTTCAACCCAACTTAATGCCAAATATTTTTTTTGCTGGCTTATCTTCACCACGCTCTTTTGAGCGTTCGATTTTCAAATCTTTAATCGCAACAATCGCTGCATTAGGACTTAACTTTTTAGGGCAAACCTCAACGCAATTCATAATGTTATGACAACGATATAAACGATAAGGATCTTCTAGATTCTCTAAACGCTCAGCTTCTGCATGGTCTCTTGAATCAACAATAAATCGATAGGCTTGTAACAGCGCAGCAGGGCCAACAAACTTATCTGGATTCCACCAAAAGCTAGGGCATGAAGTCGTGCAAGCACCACACAGAATACACTCATACGAGCCATCCAACTTCGCCCTATCTTCTGGGCTTTGTAAGCGTTCAGTTTCTGGCAGAGGGTCGTCGTTCTTAAGATATGGGTCAACCGAATTAAAATGTTCATAAAATTGCGTCATGTCGACCACAAGATCACGTATCACTGGCAACCCTGGTAATGGCCTGACGATTACTGGCTCCGTCAAATCTGCGATTCTGGTAATACAAGCCAAACCATTTTTACCATTAATATTCATCGCATCACTGCCACAAACACCTTCACGACAAGATTTACGCAAGCTCATCGAATCATCTTGATGCTTCACACGTAACAATGCATCCAATAGCATGTTATCGCCTTCTTTTAGCTCGACTTCGTAATCTTGCATATAGGGTTTTTCATCAACATCAGGGTCAAACCGATAAATAGATAGTTTCATATCAGTAAACTCTCGCTTTTGGTTCAAATGACGCAACAGTGAATGGTTGCAAGCGCACAGGCTTATAGCTGATTTTTTGACCATATTTATAATAAAGAGAATGGGTCAGCCAGTTTTTATCATCGCGTGCTTCAAAGTCTTTTCGCGCATGTGCGCCGCGGCTTTCTGTGCGATTGTGTGCTGTATGCATTGTGGCTACCGCAACCTCAATCATATTGTCGAGTTCTAATGCCTCTACTAGAGCCGTATTAAACACTTTGCTTTTATCGTTAATCACAAGGCTTTCTACTCGTTTAGCGATGGTATCAATTTCTGCCACACCTTTAGCTAACAAGTCTGGGAATCGAAACACACCACAATTACTTTGCATGGTTTTACGCATATCAACCCGTGTTTGCATCATATTTTCACCCTCAGCCTTATGGAAGCGATTCACTCTTTGCAAAGTCGCCTCACCAACGTCTTTTGGCAGCAGTTGATGCGTTTTATTGGTTTTAACAAATGCTGCAATATGGTTGCCAGCTTGTTTGCCGAACACCACTAAATCTAGCAATGAGTTAGATCCAAGCCGGTTAGCGCCATGCACCGATACACAAGCGCACTCACCCACTGCATATAGCCCGTTCACAACCTTTTCATCATTGCCATCAGGTACCACGACTTGTCCATTAATATTGGTTGGCAAACCACCCATCATGTAATGCGCTGTTGGTACGACAGGAATAGGGTCTTTAACAGGGTCAACATTCGCAAATTTTTTCGCAATTTCTCGTATGCCAGGTAAACGCTGATCAATAATATCAGCGCCTAGATGGTCGAGTTTTAAATACACGGCGTCTTTATTTTTACCGACGCCTCGCCCCTCTTTAATTTCAGTAGCTGATGCGCGTGAAACGACGTCGCGACTAGCCAAATCCTTTGCGGTTGGCGCATAACGCTCCATAAAACGCTCACCTTCGCTGTTAACCAAGTAACCGCCTTCACCGCGCACACCCTCCGTAACCAGTACACCTGCATGCAATACGCCAGTTGGGTGAAATTGCCAAAACTCCATGTCTTGCAATGGTATCCCAGCACGTGCTGCCATGCCTAAACCATCGCCAGTACACGCATATGCATTCGTACTCGCTTGAAAAATCCGGCCTGCACCACCGGTTGCTAGTAACGTTGTTTTTGCTTGAAAAATATGAATCTCGCCTGTTTCAATTTGCAAAGCAAGCACACCGAGCACATCACCCTCTGGATTGCGAATTAAATCTAAGGCATACCACTCCACAAAGAAGTTTGTTTTGGCTTTTACGTTACGCTGATAAAGTGTATGCAACATGGCATGACCTGTTCGGTCAGCTACCGCACAGGTGCGTGAAATCTCTGATTCGCCAAAGTTTTTCGTCATGCCACCAAATGGCCGCTGAAATATTTTACCGTTCTCTAAACGGTCAAAAGGCATCCCAAAATGCTCCAACTCGATAATGGCTTTTGCGGCATTTTTACACATGAATTCAATCGCATCTTGGTCGCCTAAAAAGTCCGAACCCTTAATGGTGTCATACATGTGCCAAATCCACTTATCTTCAGCCACATTGCCTAGCGATGCTGCAATACCGCCTTGTGCCGCCACGGTGTGTGAGCGTGTAGGAAACAACTTGGAAAGCACAGCCACTTCCGCACCAGATTCTGCCAACTCTAAAGCAGCACGCAATCCAGCGCCACCACCGCCGACAATAACGGTATCAAACTGATGTTGTTCTAATGCCATTTATAAACCCCAAAGAATAATTGAAAGCCAAACCACATAGATCACCAGCAACAAATCAACCATGACTTGCAGATAGGTGCGTAAAGTTTGATTGAAAATGTAATCACGCAACACATCCCTCACACCGATCCAAGCATGCACACTCAGGCAAATAAAAAATAAAAAAGTACTGATCCTAAATAGCAAACTACTGGCAAAATCAGACCATGCAGCATAGCCACCTGGACTAACTATCAATAAAGCAACAATAAGTACCACACTGTAGACGGCCATCACGACTGCCGTTATCCGTTGCGACAACCATATACGCATGCCTGGATACTTGCTCGTTAACAATTCAATAATCATTTGCAGCCTTGTTTAGTAGCCAAATATAAGGGGGCTAAAGACATATTAAAAAATACTCCATGCAAACAACAAAACAGATAATCCAACCAGCACCAACACAACACGGCCAGTCAATCGTGCCTTTTGTAAGCTACTCATCCAGTGAATGTCTTGCAAAAAATGACGAATACCCGCATAAAAATGATGGAAAAAAGCCCAAGAACAAGCAATAAAAAATAGTTTAATCAGCCAGTGGTTAAATAGCTGCTGCAACGTCAAGTAGCTAGCTTCGGATACCAACGACTGTTGAAATGCGATTAACATCATAGGCAGTAGCAAAAATAAAATAATACCTGCTGCTCGATGCATAATCGACACTACCGCATTAATGGGTAAGCGAATGGTGAATAAATCAAGGTTTTTAACAGACCGTTTCCTTTGCATCATTCCACTCCTGCTGCCTTCGCAAGAGCACCTGCAACTTTGTCTAATAAACGTTTATCAAAAGGCTTGGGAATAATATAGTCTTTACCAAAGGCTAGTGCTTTCAAGTTATACGTTTTCAGAACATCGGCTGGCACAGGCTCACGTGCTAACTCACTCAACGCATAAGCTGCAGCCATTTTCATTCTTTCGGTAATTTTTGTCGCTTTTGCATCCAACGCGCCTCTAAATAAATAGGGAAAGCACAAAACGTTATTCACTTGGTTAGGGAAATCACTACGCCCTGTCGCCATCAAAACATCATCTCGAATACCATGCGCTACACTAGGTACAATTTCAGGATCGGGATTAGCTAAGGCAAAAATAATTGGATTCTTAGCCATTCCTTTTACCAACGCTGGGTTCAATGCATTTTTAGCTGATACGCCGATAAACACATCCGCTTGAGGCATGACATCTACCAGTGTTTTTGAACCTGTTGACTGAATCGCCAACTCGCGATTATTGTCATGTAATTCTTTACGGTCAGTATCCAGCACCCCCGTTCTATCGACCATAGTGATGTTGGTTGCGCCCATTAGTTTGAGCAATTTCGCACATGAGCAACCAGCAGCACCTGCTCCTAAAAATACAGTTTTTGCGGTTGGTAACGTTTTTCCTTGTACTTCAAGTGCATTTAATAACACACCTGCAACAATCACTGCCGTGCCGTGCTGATCATCATGAAATACAGGAATATCTAATCTTTTTTTCAATTCATTTTCAATATAAAAACAGTGTGGAGCGGCAATATCTTCTAAATTAATACCACCAAATGTGGGCGCGATATTGACCATTGTTTGAATAAACTCATCTGGCGTTTTCGCATTAATTTTAATATCAAACACATCAATACCCGAAAAATGCTTAAACAAAACAGCTTTACCTTCCATGACAGGCTTGCTAGGAAGCGGACCCATATTTCCCAGACCCAAAACAGCAGTTCCGTCAGCAATCACTGCTACCAAATTACCTTTATTGGTGTATTTATAGGCATTCTCTGGATTGTCATGAATCTCACGTACAGGTGCAGCGACACCAGGTGTGTAGGCTAACGACAAATCATCTTGCGTCTCACAGGGCTTGCTAGACTCCACACTTAACTTCCCTGGTATCGGAAACTGGTGATAATCAAGCGCGCGTTTTTTTAAATCATCCATTGTTTAGCCTTTCGATTGCCCTACTCAAGTTCACTTATATAATGATGGTCATCAGTCAAGCACAAACCCAAACGCCATTCCATTGGCTTATCCCCATACGTATATGAAACACGCTCAATACTTAACAGGGGTGCACCCGATTCCAGGTGCAGCGCCTCAGCCACCTCCGCAGAAGCCGCTATAGCAGTCAATCGTTCTTCCGCACGAATCATACGAACACCGTACTCTGTTTCATAAATGCTATACATGGAGCCATTACTCTCTTCTATTCGCGCTGCATTAAAGCCCTTAAATGGCGCTGCAGGAATTGCAATATGATCGTAAATTAACGGCCTTCCAGAAAACGTTAACAACCGCTTTACTTCTATTAATGTAGAACCTGCTTTTATTTGCAAAATACCCGCCTTACGTGCATCTGCTTTTACTTTTTTATAGCCAACCTGCTCACTATTAAGCACCTCTTTTTGTCCGCTAGCTGCTGTTAGTCGCAAAAATCTTAACTTAACACCTTCTTCATTATGCGTAGCAACATAAGTTCCTTTTCCTTGCCTGCGAATTAAAATATTTTCACCGGCAAGACTGTCAATTGCCTTACGCACCGTCCCTTGACTGACTTTATAGCGGCCAGCTAAATCAATCTCACTAGGAATCACGTCACCCGGACGCCACTCACCACTAATCAAGCTCTGCGTTAACAGTACTTTTATTTGCTCGTATAGCGGTCTGTAATTAGGTGAACTTATATCTACCATCACATTTTTATCCTTAATTTCATCTTTAATGCCCTTATTCTTTCAGGCAAAACTATTTAAACATAGCAAAATAAAATAGCCTAGTATTTTATATCTTATATAAGACATAAGATAAATGTTTACAGCTCAAGAAAGACCTTTATATAATCACCCTATAACTTACATTTTCTAACTGACTATACTTATGGAATATAGATAAAATCGTGATGACGACACATGAGTCCGCCATTCGCATTATTGATAAAACTGGTCCGTTAGATAACCCCGCTGACCGCGACCATTGCCTCCAACATATATCGGTAACTGGTTTACTAAAAGGCAACTTAACAGCACTTGATTATGAGGATGCTTCAGCTGCAGACCTCAGAATTGATGCCATTCGTGAAAAAATGATTTGTGTAGAGAAGGTGGAATACACTGCCGATTATCTCAATCCAGAAAAACGCTCAATAGCCAATGCCATTCAAATCTTCTTTACCAATGGAACAAGCTCTAGTCTGGTTGCCGTAGAATACCCAATCGGTCATCGTCGTCTTCGTGATGAAGGCATTCCTGAACTGGTGAAAAAATTCAAAACAAACTTAGCTAGTCGCTTTAACGAGCGCACACAAAAAGATGTATTGGCGCTATGTTTAGATCAAAAACAATTAGAAGCTACACCAGTACAACAATTTACGGATATGCTTTCCGTTAATTAAATCAATGATTACTACCTCCTTCCACAAAGGTTGTAGTAACAAGCATGAATGCTAACCTTTCCCTTAGCGACTTGATAAGTAACACTCTTAGCTTTATCAAATATACCTTCTATCCCAATAATTACTTTTCCATTTTCCATCTGGCTCATCATCTAATTCAACGGTAACTTGGCTACTATTCATCTCGTTACTGTCAACCTCATTGCCAATAGGCAATGAAGTCGTTTTACTTGGCTTATCTTTTACGCTTTCATCAACCACTTTGTCTGTGAGAATGGGGGGACCTATCAATGCTTGTTCATTATTTTTACGTTCAATAAACGTAACCACACTAGCAAACTCTTTATAGACTTTAACCTCATTTGCATGTTTTAACTTCGAGCTAAACATTAAATCCATCAATTGATTACGATTTTCGCTAGCACTGCACGACTGTTCTTCTCTTTTTGCATCATTCAACCCAGCTAAACCATGATTAAAAATTAATGTGTCACAACTTAACAATCGGCACTAAAAATAAAAAGTTTAACCATCACCCTCATTAACTTAATCGATAAAAGCTGCTTTCAGTGGGCGGTCTAGGGTAAAATATTGCTTTATTTTAATTCAACTGTTTTTATTCTATGCCTCTTACCAATTTAAATGCTCTTTCCCCGTTAGACGGTCGTTATAAAACTAAATTAGACGTACTACGCCCCTTCTTTAGTGAGTACGCCTTAATCAAATACCGCGCTTTGGTTGAAGTGGAATGGTTAAAAGCACTGAGTGCTGCTAAAGAACTTACTGAAATTGCACCATTTAGTGCGGATGCGATTGCAGAACTCAATGCGGCCATTGCTGAATTTAGCGAAGCAGATGCAGCTCAAGTCAAGGCGATTGAAAGCCGTACCAACCATGATGTGAAAGCGCTAGAGTATTGGCTGAAAGAAAAATTTATTGGCAACCCTGAAATCAAAAAAGTGAGTGAGTTCATTCACTTTGCCTGTACTTCAGAAGATATTAATAACCTATCACATGCAATCATGTTGAAATCTGCGCGTGACGGTGTAATGTCACCAAAATTAGACGAAGTGATTAACCGTTTAACTGAGTTAGCACTTGAGTTTTCAGCGCAACCATTATTGTCTCGCACGCATGGTCAAACAGCCTCTCCAACCACAATGGGTAAAGAGCTGGCTAACGTGGCTTACCGTTTAAAACGTCAACAAAAACAATTAGCGAACAATGAAGTGTTAGGGAAAATCAACGGTGCAGTCGGTAACTTTAATGCGCACTTATCTGCATATCCAGATTTTGATTGGGAAAGCTTCGCCAAAAACTTTGTCGAAAGCTTGGGCTTAGATTACAACCCAATGACGATTCAGATTGAGCCGCATGACTATATGGCGGAAATCTATGACATTCTGGCACGTACTAACACAATCTTGATTGATATTAACCGCGACCTATGGGGCTACATATCAGTTGGTTACTTTAAACAAAAAGTAAAAGCAGGTGAAATTGGTTCTTCAACCATGCCACACAAAGTGAACCCAATTGACTTTGAAAACTCAGAAGGCAACTTAGGCATGGCAAACGCCATCTTGGGTCACCTTGCGGCAAAACTACCGGTTTCACGCTGGCAACGTGATTTAACCGACAGCACCGTCTTACGTAATATGGGTGTTGGCTTTGGTTACACGCTACTCGGTTACGACTCTTGCTTACGTGGCTTAAACAAGCTAGAGATTAACAGCGCTAAGTTGGATGCCGATTTGAATAACTGCTGGGAAGTTTTAGCTGAACCGATTCAAACGGTGATGCGTCGCTATGGTATTGAAAATCCATACGAGAAGTTGAAAGAGCTAACACGTGGTAAAGGCGGCATTAATAAGGCTTCTTTACATACGTTTGTCGAAACACTGACGATTCCAGCTGAAGCTAAGCAAGCATTACTGGAGTTAACGCCAGAAAACTATATCGGCAAGGCGGTTGAATTGACAAAGAAACATAGCAGCTAGTCTTCATGGAAATACTGGTCCTATATTACTCACAAGGCGGTTCAGTGCGCGAATTAGCGCAACTGATTGCCCGTGGCATTGATAGTGTGCAAGGGTCTAAAGCACGGTTACGCGCAGTACCAAAAGTATCCACTAATTGTGAAGCCAGCGAGCCAGACATTCCTGAGACTGGTGATGTTTATGTCGTGCTGTCTGATCTAGAAGAATGTGCTGGCTTAGCGCTAGGCAGTCCGACGCGCTTTGGCAATATGGCAGCGCCAATGAAATATTTTTTAGATGGCACTTCTGGCTTATGGCTGAAAGGTGCGCTTATCGGTAAGCCTGCGTGTGTGTTTACTTCTAGTGGTTCACTACATGGTGGTAACGAAAGCACTTTACTCACCATGATGTTACCGCTGCTACACCATGGCATGACCATCCTCGGCATACCTTACAGCGAAGCCAGTTTAGTTACAACGCAATCAGGTGGCACACCTTATGGCGCTAGCCATATTGGAGGCGCAATGAATGACAAACCGATTAGCGAAGATGAGAAGAAGCTCTGCATCGCATTAGGTAAGCGTTTAGCGAAAATTGCATTGAAATTAAACGCTTGAGGCTTGCATAGACGTATTTAATCCTATGAATTTAAATCTTAAAGCGCAGCAGTTTTTATTCAGCACACAAAAAGGTGTGCTCTCCACACATTCGGCCAAATTTGAAGGCTACCCTTTCGGCTCGGTAACGCCTTTTGTGTTAAATCATCAAGGCATGCCTGTGATACTAATTAGCAGCTTAGCGCAGCATACCAAAAACATCATTCAAAACAGCAACGTTTCATTACTGATCTTTACTAATGAAGATGACCTGCAAGCCAGTGCACGACTTACTTTACTGGCCAAGGCAGAGCAAACGGATAAAGATAACGCCTTAATGCGCGCCCGTTATTTGCGTTATATCCCGCAAGCAGAAAACTACTTTGATGCACATGATTTTACGTTTTACACTCTCTATATTACCCAAGCACGCTATATCGCTGGGTTTGGTAAAATGGGCTGGGTTGATGCCGTTGATATGCAAATTCAAACTTATCCACTGATGACAGAAGAGCCAGATATTTTGACGCATATGAATCAAGATCACATTGAGAATTTAACGGCTTATTGTCTACATTACCATCAAGTCGCGTCGGCTTCAGTCGAAATGATCGGCATTGATAGTCTAGGCTTTGATGTACGCGTTTGGCACACAGCTGATCAATCAGACGAGCCAAAAACTTTACGATTTGCATTTGAAGAAGCCGTGACCACGGCGCAAGAGGCGCGGGTTGCCTTAGTACAAATGGCAAAAATATGTCGAAGCTAGTTAAAAAACTACAACTGGGCGCATCCTTTAGCTTGATTGCGCTGACTCTCTTATGCTTAGCCTGGGAAATATTCCTCGCACCTTTAAACGAAAATGGCTCTTTGCTGTTTTTAAAAGCATTACCTTTACTAGCCCCACTCTTTGGTATTCTGAAAGGCAAACGCTACACTTACCAATGGGCAAGCATGCTTATTCTGCTTTACTTTATTGAAGGCGTTGTACGCACTTGGTCTGACCAAGGGCTTTCCGCCCAGTTAGCGGCGATAGAAATTGCACTCAGCGTGGCCTTCTTCACCTGTGCAATTTTTTACGCGCGCCATACGCGTAAAGTAAGCTAGTCATTTATAATAACGTTATGAATATTTTAATATCTAATGATGACGGCTATCTATCAGAAGGCATTGCCACACTGGCTGCCCATCTAAGTGAGATCGCTGAAATTACCGTGGTCGCGCCAGAACGCAACCGTAGCGGCGCAAGCAACTCCCTCACCTTAGATAGGCCCTTATCAATCAGAGAAGTAAAAAATGGCTTCTTCTACATTAACGGCACACCAACCGACTGCGTCCATATCGCTCTCACAGGTTTGATTGCCGAAATGCCTGACTTAGTCATTTCTGGTATTAATGATGGTGCCAACATGGGCGATGATACGATTTATAGCGGCACAGTTGCGGCGGCAATGGAAGGCTATTTACTTAACATTCCATCCATCGCCATTTCCATGTCTCAACATGATGCAACGCATTTTGAAACTGCGGCGAAAGTCGCTGTGGATCTAGTGCAGCATTACTTCAAGAATCCTTTAAAGGCCGCTGTATTACTGAATGTGAATGTACCAGACGTGCCTTACGCCGAGCTAAGAGGTCGCGTTGTGACGCGCTTAGGCAAACGACATAAAGCAGAACCAGTGATTCAAGAGCGCACACCACGTGGTGAAAAGATTTATTGGATCGGCGCAGCAGGTCAGCCCAATGATGGTGGTGAAGGGACAGATTTTTATGCTATTGCAAACAACCAAGTATCTATCACCCCTATTCACGCAGACTTAACGAAACATGAACAACTAGATGCAATACAGAATTGGCTCAAATAATTAATGGTACTCAACAATCTCAATAGAAAACCTGGTATTGGCATGACCTCATCACGGACACGTGATCGCATGTTAGACCGTTTACGTGAACATGGTATTAAGGACGAAACAACATTATCGGCGATGAGTGATATTCCGCGGCATATTTTCGTCGATGAAGCCTTATCCATCCGTGCTTATGAAGATGTTTCTTTGCCGATTGGTTATGGTCAAACTATTTCACAACCGTACATCGTTGCAAGAATGACAGAGGTTTTGCGTAACGGCTCGTCGTTAAATAAAGTACTTGAAGTCGGTACTGGTTGCGGCTATCAAACCGCTGTTTTATCACGTATTGCTAAAGAAGTCTTATCCGTTGAGCGGATACGCCCATTAGTATTGAAAGCACGTGACAACTTACGTATGCTGAAATGTATCAATGTAAAACTCGACCATGCGGATGGTGGTAATGGCTTGGAAGACTACGCGCCATTTGATGGCATTATCGTTACCGCTGCAGCGAGCCATATACCAGAAGACCTACTCGCTCAATTAGCCGAAGGTGGCAGAATGGTGATTCCAGTTGGATCAGATACGCAAACTTTGTATTTGATAGAGCGGCACCATAGTGAGTTCAAAAAAACAGAACTAGAAGCAGTTAAATTTGTCCCTTTATTAGGAGGGGTGAAATAGTGAAACACATATGGTTGATAACCTTTACCGCTATTTTCTTTACTGGCTGTGCAAGCCATACCCCTGCCCCTGTTATCAACCGTTCACCACAAGCGAGTAGCACTAACGATTGGCGTCCAAACACATACACCGTCAAAAAAGGGGATACTTTATACAGCATCGGCTTGGAGCACGGTTATGATTATAGAGAAATTGCTGCTGCTAATAATATCTACGCCCCTTTCAAGATTCAAATTGGGAAAAAGCTCAACTTTTCCAGATTAAACAATAAATATTCGACAGATGGTGCAAAGCCAAGCATATATGAAAATGAAGACGGCGTCATTGTCTCTCCAATAGACACAGAGGAGGAGGCTCAGTCCAACTCAGAAACAACGCCACCTTCAATATCCGCTACAGACCCAGCGGTAACTCCAATACTCACTGAACCTAAAGCGATTCGCGAACCATATAGCTTAGAAGCATTAAATCGCATATCACCAACGCCTGCACCACCGGCCGAAGTCGCAGCAGCACCGCTACCCAAAGAGGATGAAAGCCTGAAAACAAAACCTGTTGAAGCAGCACCAACCAAAGCTAAACCAGCTGTTGTAGAAGGTGTCGCATGGTCTTGGCCCACACAGGGAAAAGTCAGCGCAAGATTCAATGCCGCAAGCAATAAAGGTATTAATATTACAGGCAAAAAAGGGCAAGCCATCACAGCGGTCTCAGCAGGAAAGGTTATATATACAGGTGCTGATTTACGCGGTTATGGAAATCTCGTTATTATTAAACATAATAAAACATTACTATCTGTTTATGCGCATAATAGTAAAATTAACGTAAAAGAAGGCCAGATTATAAAATCAGGCCAAAAAATTGCAGAAATGGGAGACACGGATACTGACAAAGTGAAATTACATTTTGAAATTCGTCAAAAAGGTAAATCAGTTGACCCAGAGCAATTCTTGCCAAAAAGCTAATATCTGCGCGCTGCTAATGACTAATAGTAAAACCTGAAAGACAAACTGTTACGCATCGAAACAAGTACAAGCAAAACGAGAATTTTCGTCCAGAATCACTATTGAAAACCATTACCTCAGTCACCTCTATATTGTTGATGGTACTTGGGATTGTTGGTATCGCTTTAGAATTTTTTAATGGCATTGATTTATTTGGGCAGGCATCCTCTTACTTATTCCAATCAATACAATTGGTGCTGCTGATTCCGCTAATTCTCTTCGCGCTCTGGTTGCTTAACCCGTGGATTAGCACACCAAGTAAAAACTAAACAAAAAAGAGTGGCAACCTCCCGATGTATATCATAGTGCTAGTCGGTGCCGATTATGCTTTCCGGCTAATAATGACTGGTGGACTCTAAAACTAATTAAACATAATCAATTGATTTCAAATAACAAAGCCACATAATTCGGCTTTGTTATTTGTCTAATATCATGACTAATGATCAGCTTTTTTCAGCTTCATCTTTATAGTATTGATGCACAGTTTTCATATCATAATCACGTGCCCATTTAATGATTTCATCAAATGCTGGTGCACCAATTTCACCTTGCTGTGCATGAATGCCAGCTTGCTCACGAATCACCAAAATACCTGGGATTTTATTCACGTCGAAATACTCAGCAATTTCTGGGTCTTTTTCCGTATCGACCATGCCAAATACGATGTCAGCATTTTTTTCTGCTGCCGCTTCAAATGTAGGCGTAAATGCAACACAAGGTTCACACCAAGGTGCCCAAAAATCAATAATCACAAAATCATTATTCGTAATCGTCTCTTTGAAATTCTCTTTAGTCAGTTTAGCAACCGCCATGGGGTATTCCTATGAAATAAATAAAAACATTATTTTATCAGATGATCGATTGATTCCACACGCCTTCGTAAAAGAGTTCACCCAGCGGCTTACGCTTTCTTCCTGCTAAGATACGTTCTTTCTCTTCTCCAGGTAGTGCATCCACATCGGCAATATAACCAACTGCCATCATGGACATCATTTCAAATTGCTCAGGAATATTAAATGCAGCACGTGTTTTTTCACCATCAAAACCTCCCATCTGATGGGTCACTAAACCCATGCTCGTTGCTTGCAACGACAAACTAACGGCAGCGGCACCTGTATCGTAAGCACCCCAACGATTCGGCTTTTGATTCTGTCCAAATAAAGTGTCGGCACAAATCAAGACAAACACTGGTGCATCCTTTGCCCAACCTTGGTTGCCTGGCACGATACAATCAAATGCTTTTCCCCAAGCCGCCGCATCTTTATTTTTATCCCATACAATAAAGCGCCAAGGCTCATCACCAAAACAAGAGGGCGCCCAACGTGCGGCCTCTAGCATACTCATAATTTGTGCTTGGCTCACTGGCTTACTCGCATCATAAGCTCTAGGGCTCCAACGGTTAGCAATGATGTCGTGAACAGGTGCTTGTGTTGTTACTGGTTTTTTCATGTGTTTATTCCAATGTAATGTATGTAACAAATAATATAATTTTATAAAAATGGATAGTCCGTATAGCCTTGTTCACTACCGCCATAAAACGTATTGCTATCAGCTTCATTCAGCGGCGCATCTGCTTTAAAACGTGCCACCAAATCTGGGTTGGCAATAAAGGGGACGCCATAGGCGACAAAATCCGCATGTCCGCATGCAATAGCAGCATTGCCACGGGCTTTATCATAAGACAAATTAGCCATATAAGCACCCTTAAATAACTTCCTAAAGGTATTAAAATCGAACGGGCCAGCTTCACCACCGCCGTGTATGCCACCTTCAACCACATGCAAATAAGCCAAATCAAATTGATTCAGTTCAGTCGCGACATAATTAAACAGGCCTTGTGGGTTGCTGTCATTCATATCATTAAATGGATTAACAGGCGATAGACGAACACCCGTCTGATTTGAGCCAATGGTATCAACCACTGCCTGCGTCACTTCCATTAATAAGCGCGCACGATTCTCGAAGCTACCACCATAAGCATCGGCTCGTTGATTACTACCATTACGTAAAAACTGATCAAGTAGATAACCATTCGCAGCATGAATTTCCACACCATCAAAACCAGCCGCCATAGCAGACTTCGCAGCATGCACGTAATCTTGCACAATTACAGGTAGCTCATCAACACTCAAGGCACGTGGCTCTACATAATCTTGCAAACCTTCATAGGTGAAAGCTTGTCCCGCAGGTTTAATCGCAGATGGGGCAACAGGCAAAGTACTATCAGGCAATAAACTAGGATGTGAAATACGGCCAACATGCCATAGTTGAATCACGACCTTGCCTCCTTTAGCATGCACGGCATCAGTCACTTTTTTCCAGCCAGCGATTTGCGCATTGGTATAAATGCCAGGCAATGCAGGATAACCATGCGCCATTGCTGAAATTGGTGTCGCCTCCGTCACAATCAAGCCTGCACTTGCCCGTTGTGCATAATAAGTGGCATTCATGTCTTGTGGTATGCCGCCCTCACCTGCGCGATTACGTGTTAATGGCGCCATAACCACTCTATTACTTAGTGCAATACTGCCGAGCTTTCCTGCTGAAAATAAATCCATTGCAAACCCCTTTATGTTATTTCGCTTTAATGCCTTCAATTAATAAGGTAACCTCAATATCGTCCCCAACTGGCGCATTAGCTTTTTTCATCCAAGCAAACCCATAATCAGACGCTTTAATCACTGTCGCTGCTTCAAAACCAGAACGGTTCCCTCCCCATGGGTCAGCACCAAAACCTAAAATTTCAAAAGGGATGATGATTGTTTTTGTCACACCATGCATCGTAAAGTCACCTGTCATCAAGCCTTGTGTCGCTGACTTCGCTACAATTCTTTTACTCACAAAGGTGATTTCACCAAAATTCAGCGCATCCAAATATTCAGACTTTTGTATATGCTCATCTCGTTTAGCCAAGTTTGTATTCACACTCGCTACTTTAATGGTGGCATGTACACTGGAATTGGCTAGATTATCATGATCGATTATAATCATGCCAGCCACATCACTAAAACTACCCGATGTTTTAGCCACCACATGGCGAACACTGAAATTTGCAAAACTATGCTTACTATCAATACTGTATTGCTCCACCTCAGCCGAGGCCAAGCTTGTAAAGGCCACTAAGCCCACCGCTAATAATAACTTTTTCATTTTTATTCCTTTAATTTACATGACAAAGATTACTGATTGCCTGTCTCCACTACAGGCAAATCAAAAAGAATTAACTCGGCTGCTTGTTGCGCAGTAAGTTGATAATACCCAGCATCGACCATGGCAGCATCACCGGCTGACAGTGCTTTTCCATCAAACAAAACCTCCCCCTTTACTACTTGCAAATAAGCACACCTATTTTCCTTAAGCACAATAACCAAACCCTTTCCCGCTGCTAAATGAGCCGCATCAATTGTCACATCTTGATGAATTTTAATAGCGCCTTGCTGTTCATTGGGTGCCACAATTCGACACCATTGATTGGTTTTTTGTTCTACAGAAAAATGTTTTTCTTCATAGCTAGGCGTTAAATTACTTTCTGATGGCATGATCCAAATTTGCAATAAATGAACAGGCGATTCGCTAGAGGCATTAAACTCACTATGCCGCACACCAGTGCCAGCAGTCATGCGTTGCACATCACAAACACCAATCACGGAACCATTACCCATACTATCTTGATGACGTAATTCGCCAGATAAAATATAGGTCACAATCTCCATATTACGATGTGGATGTTCGCTAAAACCACGACCAGCCGCAATCACATCTTCGTTAATGACCCGCAAAACGGAGTACTGCATATGGGCTGGATCATGATATTCAGCAAACGAAAAAGAATGGCGCGCATTGAGCCATCCATGGTCTGCATGACCACACTCTTCTGATTTTCTAATGTTAATCATGTGCAACCTTTCAATGTAGTTTAATAATTTTGATTATATTATGCTTAATAAAATTGAATGGACAGCGGATAATTTTGCTAAACTCATTCAATTAATTTCAATAATGTATCTTTTTATTAAATTTAAGTATTAAAACCATGTCCATCAAACTATCCATAGAATCATTAGAAGTGATTGATGCGATTACTCGCAAAGGCAGCTTTGCGGCCGCAGCTGAATCGCTATTCCGCGTACCTTCAGCACTCACGTATACGGTAAAAAAACTAGAGGAAGATTTAGGCCTCTCGCTTTTTGATCGTAGCGGCCATCGCGCAATACTCACAAAAGCAGGCGAAGAGCTATTCAAAGAAGGCCGCCCCCTGTTAGAGGCGGCGCAAGTGTTAGAGAGCAGAGTTAAACGTGTTGCGACAGGCATAGAAACTGACATTACCATTGCGATTAGCGACTTATTTAGCAATACCGTCATCCTCCAAGCCTTAGCAGACTTTTATCTGCAAGACTTTGGTACACGGGTCAAACTCACTAGAGAGGTGTTTGGTGGTAGTTGGGATGCACTGATTACGGGTCGTGCCGACATTTCTATGGGCGCACCAGGGGATATACCCTCTGGCGGTGGTTACGCTACCAAACTCATTGGCAACCTTAACTTTGTCTTTGCTGTCGCGCCACAACACCCCTTGGCTAGCTTAAAAGAACCACTGAACAGTCAGAGCATTATTCAATACCGCGCCGTTGCCGTCGCCGATAGTTCACGCAACTTACCACCCCGCACTGCTGGCATACTGACAGGGCAAGATGTACTGACTGTCCACAATATGGAAAGCAAGCTTGAAGCGCAAATAATGGGACTTGGCGTCGGTTACGTACCTAAACACCTTGCCTTGCGTTATGCCAAAGCAGGTAAGTTGATCATTAAATCAGTCGCCGAATCCAGAAACATTGCCCCCACTTATATCGCTTGGCGTAATAATGCAGACAAAATATCGGGTAAAGCACAGCAGTGGTTATTAAAACGCTTAGAACAAATTTCAATTGAAGCCTTAATGCCGATAGAATAGTCATATGACGGCATCAACACAAACCGATATTGATTATATGCAACAGGCCATCGCGCTTGCTCAACAAGCGGCCGAGCAAGGCGAAGTGCCTGTTGGTGCCATTATCGTTAAAGATGGTGCAATCATCGGCAAGGGTAGCAATACACCAATTGACACACACGACCCAACCGCACATGCAGAAATCATCGCGATGCGCTATGCGGCGCAACGCATTGGTAACTATCGACTAGTTGATTGCACGCTATACGTCACATTAGAGCCTTGTGCCATGTGTACAGGTGCGATGCAGCATGCACGTATCGCACGGGTGGTTTATGGCGCTAGCGATGCAAAAACAGGTGCTTGTGGCAGCGTCGTGGACTTAATGGCAGAAACGAAACTGAATCATCATGCCGTAGTGGAAGGTGGTGTACTAGCGGAGAAATGTGGTAGCTTACTCAGTACATTCTTTAAGGCGCGTCGTCAGAAAGGTTAAACAAAACTCATAAACAATAAAAAACCCGCCAGAGCGGGTTTTTTATTGTGAAGAATAATTAGAAAGAACTAATCATTCCCACCCATCAATGCCATTAACAAATGCAATAAATGGCTGAACATATTATGCAAGCTAATGTAGATGCTTAATGTTGCCATCACATAATTCGTTTGACCACCACGTACGATTTGATTGATTTCATACAAAATGTAAGCTGACATTAATAATACAACGCCTGCTGAAATGGTCAGTGACAATGCTGGGATTTGGAAGAAGAAGTTAGCAAGAATCGCTAACACAATCAATACAAAGCCAATCGTAATAAACTTACCTAAGAAACTAAAGTCACGCTTCGAGTTGCTTGCCACAGCTGACAGCGTTAAGAAAGAGGCGGCTGTACCACCAGCGGCTAAACCAATGAGTTGTGCGCCATTACTTAAGCCTAAAGCGACTTGTAAAATTGGGCCTAACAACATACCCATGATGAATGTGAACCCAAACAGCAACCAAATACCTGCTGCGTTGTTCGCATTTTTAGCCACCAACCAGCTCATACCGAAAACAACCGCCATGATGCCGATAAAAGCAACAATAGGGCTCGCTGCAAATAAGAATGAAAAATTAATACTAATCCCAAGCATCGCGCCAAGCACGGTTGGAATCATGGTCATACCAAGCAATGCGTAAGTATTACGCAGCACTTTATTCGTTGGTGAAGCGACACTGGCCTCGCGACCTAGAACTTCAATATTATCTGCCATTGCAAAAATCCTTTAAAATTACTGAGAAGTATTACTTACTAAGATAGCTGCAATCGCTAAAAGTTTCAAGTAACAAATTGTGAATTTTTCATTAAACACGCTTTAATACAAAGGCATTAAGCGAACAAGTCGCCCTCTACTGGCTGGCCAACCATCGCCACACGTTTCGCAACATCCTTAAAAGCAGGCTGTGCAACATCATCATGCGGCTGATGTCCATGCATCCGAGCTAATCTAGCAATACTTTGTGCAGACATTTTCCACTCTAAATTCGCTAAAAGTTCATCCGCCATTTCAGGTTGATTGCATAACAAAATCATATCGCAACCCGCATTCAATGCAGCCAAGCTACGCGTCGTCGCATCGCCGCCAACCGTCGCGCCTTCCATGCTCAAGTCATCGCTAAAAATCACGCCGTTAAAGCCCAAACGCTCGCGTAAGACTTTTTGTAACCACTTGGCTGAAAAGCCAGCAGGCTTGTCATCCACTTTAGGATAAATCACATGTGCAGGCATAATCGCAGGAATGCCTTCATCAATCATTTGTCTAAATGGTTGCATATCATTTTGTGCAATTTGGTCAAACTCGCGCTCGTCGACGGGAATACTGACATGTGAATCCGCTGTCACAAAACCATGTCCAGGGAAATGCTTACCCACCGCTGCCATGCCGCCTTTTTTCAAACCTTGCATGAGGTTAAAAGCCAACTCATTAATCGCACGTGGGTCTAGGTGAAAAGCACGATCGCCAATCACCAAACTATCGCCATAATCCATATCTAAGATGGGCGTAAAACTAAAATCAACGCCATGTGCGCGTAACTCAGCGGCTAAAACAAAACCTGCCTCAACCGCCAGTTCTTTCGCTTTTTTACGATCGTTATCCCAAATCTTACCAAACTCACGCATTGGTGGAATCTTGGTAAAACCGTCTCTAAACCGCTGTACGCGGCCACCTTCATGGTCAACGGCAATCAGTAGTGGCGGCTGGCGTACTTCATGGATGCTCGCGGTGAGCGCTTTCAACTGTGCGCAATTCTCAAAATTACGTGCAAATAAAATCACGCCACCCACTGATGGGTGTTGTAAACGGCGAATGTCATCGGCAGTAAGCTCTGTACCGACAACATCCAACATAACTGGACCTAAAGACATATGCGCTTTCTATAACGGAATAACGCTATTTTAAACTACTTGTTAATTGTAGGGCGTACCCGCTTGCGGTACGCCGCAGGTAGTTGTGAAGTTTGTCATACGGCGGGCTGTAAACGAGTCCGCCCTACACTTACTTATTCGTGCTTATCTCCGCATGGCACATCCCCATAAGGGAACTTAGTATGGCCAATCGTCTTCAACCGATAAAGTGAAGTCACCTCTTTTGATCGTGCTTTATGCAGCGGATCAGACGTATCACTGGCTTTCCCGTGTTTCGGTTCAATATCTAATTTTTCGACAACACTTAAGCCGCCTTCTGTTATCCATTGCTGCAATTCTTCTGCACTACGCAACTTTAGGTGTTCTGCAAAGTCAGATAGAATTAACCAAGCTTCTCCGTTCACGGCTAGGTAGCTTTTAACGCCAGCTAAGAAGCCTTTAAGCATTTGGCTATCTGGGTCATACACTGCTTGCTCAATCGCGCTATTCGCTTTAGCTGGCAACCAAGGGGGGTTGCAGACGATTAAATCAGCTAGTCCTGCATTGGTTGGTGGAAATAAATCAGCCCCAACAATTTTGACCTGTTCGGTATAGCCTAGTTTTTGAATATTATGTTTAGCGCAAACGAGTGCGCGTGAGGCTAGCTCAGTAGCAATGATTTTCTTCACACCACGCTTGGCTAAAATCGCTGCGATGACGCCAGTGCCTGTACCAATATCAAATGCTACATCGACATTCTCGATAGGTGCAGTATTGATGAGCTCTAAATATTCACCTCGCACAGGTGAATACACACCATAGCTTGGGGTGATATTAGCGCCGAGCTGTGGAATCTCTACACCTTTTTTATGCCACTCATAAGCACCGATTAAACCGAGAATCTCGCGTAGTGACACTAAGCGTGTGCCATTATTTTCGCTTTTGCCATAAGCATGTTCGCAGGCGGCGGTAATATCAGGGGCGCGGTTATAAGGTAATTGATAATCGCCTGTTAATTCAACCAACAACATGCCCAAGGTGCGCGCGCGTTCAATTTGGCTTTTACGATACAGATGGAACTGGTCTTTTGGACTAATTGGCGCACCTGTTTTTTGTTCTTTATTGCGTTTGTGTCGTGCTTTTGGTTTTAAGTAACGGTTATCAATGCGGCGTGAAATAGCTTGTGCCATATGCTTCGCATTTTGAAAGTCGCCACGCCACAACAAAGCGGTGCCTTCGCAGACCAACTTATAAGCCGCATCGGCCTTAAGCGTATCGTCAATCACTTGGATTTTTTTAGGTGATTGATTATCGGCAGCAGATTGCCAAATCGCTTCTTGGGTTTTCTTGTCTTCTTGCCAAGTGATGATAGGTTGTGTCAAAGGAAGTCCTGTACTGAAATATATAAAATTGAAATGTTTAGTGTGCGGTTTTGTTCATCAATAGGAAATAATTAGGCGTTTCGACGCAGACAGTACTTTAGTACGGCAAGTCGGAACAACAACGTTATTTTTGGTTTATGGATGAAGCAATGTCTAGTTTATCACGGAGGTAGTCCCCTCCTAGGTTTATTGCGAGTATTAGACTCATCAAACTAGCGCCAACCAACAACACATAATGCGGTGCAACCAACATATAACGCACCGCATCCCGTAGCATCGCGCCCCACGAGGCATTTGGCGCCTGAATGCCCAGCCCTAAAAATGACAGGCTGGCTTCGGCAATCATAATACCCGCCAAACTATAAGTCGCTTCGACAATTAAGACTGAAAGCAATAACGGCAAGATATGCCGCCACATCATGCGTAACGGTGTTGCGCCTAGCGATTCTGATGCCAGTACATGTTGGCGATTACGTAAGCTTAAGGTTTGTCCCCGCGTCAACCGTGCATAACTCACCCAACCAGTTAAACAAAGCGCAAACATAAGGTTAATTATGCCAGGGCCTAATACGGCGGCAAAGGCAATAGCAAGTAAGATACCAGGGAAAGCTAAAAAGATATCGGTGATTTGCATGATAATTTTATCCGGCTTGCCACCGTAAAAGCCTGCTAATAAACCGACAGTGACACCAACTAGCATAGTGACAACCGTAACGACGACTGCTACAACAAACGACACCTCTACACCACGTAAGATACGCGCCAAAATATCACGACCTAAGTCATCAGCGCCAAACCAGTGGGTGATACTTGGGTTAGCCAATATGCTGTTTAAATCAACTTCGTTACCGTGCAAACCTAAGACACGACCTAGCAAAACAGCGACAATCCAAAATCCAATAATAATCAATGCGATTGTTTTCATCCTAACTATTCGCACTTCGCATTCTTGGATCAACGAGGCGATACACCATATCAGTAATAAAGTTAATCACGACATAACTGAGTGCAACGGCGAGTACACAAGCTTGGGTCACAGGGTAGTCGCGTTTCTCGATACTTTCGACGAGCAAGCGGCCAATGCCATCCCAACTAAAGATGGTTTCGGTAATGACAGTGCCTGCTAGCAAGCTACCCATTTGCAAACCAATAATAGTGACAATCGGTAACAAAGCAGCACGTAAGGCATGGCGGATAATCACGTTACGCTCACTCAAGCCTTTCGCACGAGCGGTGCGAATAAAGTCTTCATTCAAGACTTCTAACAAGCTGGTACGCGTCATTCTGGTAAGAATCGCGCTGAGACCAGAGCCTAGTGTTAGTGCAGGTA
>JBLIIL010000030.1:0-26306 GCA_047634755.1 Methylophilaceae bacterium | reverse complement strand
GTATTGGTTGACCCTCCCATCGACACATCGAGTACCATCGCATTCTCAAATGCTTTCATGTTCGCAATATTGCGTGGCAACACACTATAATCATCTTGCTCATAATGTCGTTTTGCTAAGTCAACAATGGTGCGGCCAGCCTGTAAAAACAATTCTTTTCGTGCCCCATGCGTAGCGAGTAAAGAGCCATTACCTGGCAAACTTAAGCCTAAAGCTTCCGTTAAACAATTCATTGAGTTGGCCGTAAACATACCAGAACATGACCCACAGGTTGGACAGGCAGAGCGTTCAATCTCTTCTGATTCAGCATCTGTCACCTTACTGTCTGCGGCTGCGACCATGGCATCGACCAAGTCCAGCTTCTGTGTCGTCCCATTACTCCAATTGACTTTACCCGCTTCCATTGGACCGCCTGAAACAAAGATGACAGGAATATTCAATCGTAAGGCTGCCATCAGCATGCCTGGGGTAATTTTGTCACAATTAGAAATACACACCAGCGCATCAGCACAATGGGCATTCACCATGTACTCAACACTATCCGCAATCAAGTCGCGACTAGGCAAGCTATACAGCATGCCACTATGACCCATGGCAATGCCATCATCAACAGCAATGGTATTAAACTCTTTTGCCACACCACCCGCTTTTTCAATTTGACGTGCGACTAATTGGCCCATGTCTTTTAAATGTACGTGACCCGGAACAAATTGTGTAAATGAGTTTGAAATAGCGATAATTGGTTTATCAAAATCACCGTCTTTCATGCCAGTGGCACGCCATAATGCACGTGCGCCAGCCATATTACGGCCATGAGTAGTGGTACGAGAACGATATTGAGGCATAGCTAAATCCAACCAAACTGAATAAAGTGTTATTCTAACTGATGCAGGCTTTATCAGACTAGCTTCTCACTAGATTAAACCAATATAGCGGCCACACCACCAGCTAATATCTTCCAATATAAAAAGACAGATATCATCGCTATGTTCATGATAGCGAGTAGCACGTATAATCAGCTCAAATATTCAGCTCGAACGATAAGGAAGACCATGATTTTCACGCACCCTCAATTTGACCCCGTAGCAGTGCACCTTGGGCCATTTGGCATCCACTGGTATGGCTTAATGTATTTAACTGGATTTTTAGGTTTTTTATTACTAGGTAGACATCAAATCAAACATAAACCATGGTATAGCTGGACTGAAGCCATGCTTGATGATGCTTTGTTTTACGGTGCTATGGGCGTTATTTTGGGTGGCCGATTAGGTTACGTCGTGTTTTACCAAGCTAGTCACTTTATTCACAATCCACTTGAGATATTGGCTGTTTGGCAAGGTGGCATGAGCTTTCATGGTGGCTTCTTGGGTGTACTGATTGCCATGTTCTTATTTAAGAAGAAATATCCGCAACCTTGGTTAAAAATCATGGATTTTGTTGCGCCATTAGTGCCTATTGGCCTTGGTGCTGGACGCATGGGTAACTTTATTAATGGTGAATTATGGGGACGTGTAACCGACAGTCCTTTGGGGATGATTTTCCCGCAGGCAGCAGACAACCTTGTTCGCCATCCATCACAGCTTTATGAATTTTTTTTAGAAGGCGTCGTTTTGTTTATCCTATTATGGTGGTTCTCAAACAAACAAAGACCGACTGGTGCGATTTCTGCATTGTTTTTGATTGGTTATGGCAGCTTCAGGTGTTTGGTTGAATTCACCCGCCAGCCCGATGACTTTTTAGGCTTATTAGAACTAGACTTATCCATGGGCCAATGGTTAAGCTTGCCTATGGTATTGATTGGAATTTGGATGCTACGCGCTGCTTATCAACAGCGCTTTGAGTATTAACTAACAAGAGCCTCTCAGCAGCAACGGTTAATACCCGTCCACTTCTTATCCTGCCACAGCTTAAAGAAGGCTTTGCGTGATAATGGTTCTTGCGCATCAACCATGGTCGCGTGAAATTGCGCATGGTGGGTTAAGTATTGCTCATAGGCATCGTCGCCAGAAAGGCGACGAATAACGTGCCATATATGTTTAATCTTGTTAAACATCAACTACTCCAATTCCGTTTTCAGATATAGTGCTTCGCTAGAAGCCAGCACTATTTTTCCTTGCAAATGACGGCGTGAAATATTGATCATATCAATCACTACAATCCACAATACGAACACAAAGAACATCGTGAGATAAGCATCTAAATGTTGATTGAATATCAACCGTGGTGCAACAGCCGCTTTCTCAAGACTTAATACCCCTGATAATAATTGCGCACTCAGATGATTAGCCGCTGCAAAGAAGCCAACACGAATGTCGTCGCTAAAGATTTTTTCATAAGCCGCCGTGCTGGTAATAACAACTAACCACGTAAGCGGTAGCGCAGTGACCCAAGCATACCGCGCTTTACCTGATTTAACGATAATACTAGTGGCCACACACAAAGCAATAGCAGCTAACATTTGATTTGCAATACCAAACAATGGCCACAAGATATTAACGCCACCATTCGGGTCAATCACGCCGATATATAAAAAGTAACCCCAACCTGCGACAACTAAACCACTGGTTAAAATCACAGACGGCATATAAGAAGTTTCGCCAAGTTTTTGATTAAAGTTGCCCAAAATATCTTGCAACATAAAGCGCCCAACACGTGTACCAGCATCAAGCGTGGTCAAGATGAACAGCGCTTCAAACATAATCGCAAAGTGGTACCACAGCGCTAACAAGCTCTTACCAAAAGCACTGGCAAAAATACTGGCCATACCCACAGCCAAACTAGGCGCGCCGCCTGTGCGTGCAAATAAACTGGACTCACCCATGTCTTTTGCTAATTGTTCCATTTGCTCAACTGTCACGGGAAAGCCCCAACTATTAATAGTCGCAACGGCCTCAACAGCCGTTTGACCAACCACGCCTGCTGGACTATTGATCGCAAAGAACACCCCTGGCTCCAATACTGTAGCTGCTATCATTGCCATCATGGCAACAAAACTTTCTAGCAGCATGCCGCCATAACCAATCATGCGGATATCACGCTCGTTAGTGATAAGTTTTGGTGTAGTGCCAGAAGCAATTAGGGCATGAAAACCAGATACTGCACCACAAGCAATGGTGATAAAAACAAAGGGAAATAGCTTACCGCCAAAGATTGGGCCTGTACCATCAACAAACTGAGTGACAGCGGGCATGTGAATTTCTGGTTGCAATACCACAATCGCGATGGCTAATAAGAATATCGTGCCTAGCTTCATGAACGTAGACAGGTAATCTCGTGGTGCTAGCAATAACCACACTGGCAACACTGCCGCGGCAAAACCATACAGAATAATTGCATAGGCTAGCGGCAAGCCATCATGGTCGAACAGAACTCGCAAAGTTGCACTATTATCAATCCATCCGCCTGCCAATACCGAAAGTAGCAATAAGGCGACACCAATCGCCGAAGCTTCCAACACACGGCCAGGTCGAATATGTCGCATATAAAGTCCAACAATCATGGCAATAGGAATGGTTGCCGCAATCGTTGATGTTGCCCAAGGACTATGTTTCATGGCGTTAACAACCACCAGCCCCAGCACAGCAATCAGAATAATCATGATCATAAAAGTGCCGATTAGTGCAGCAGTACCACCAATCGAACCAATTTCATCACGCGCCATTTTCCCCAAACTCCGTCCATTACGGCGTGTAGAGAAGAACAAGGTCACCATATCTTGTACCGCGCCGCCTAATACCACACCAATGAGTATCCATAAGGTGCCAGGCAAATAACCAAACTGTGCAGCTAGTGTTGGGCCAATCAAAGGCCCAGGGCCAGAGATGGCAGCAAAGTGATGCCCAAACACAATCCATTTATTGGTTGGTACAAAATCTCTGCCATTATCTAAACGTTCAGCTGGTGTCGCTCGCGTTTCATCGACAGTTAGTACTTTAGCGGCAATCCATGAGGCATAGAAGCGATAGGCGATGGCATAAATACAAACAGCAGCAGTGATCATCCAAATGGCATTAATACTCTCACCACGGTTGAGGGCAATGCCAGAAAGTGCATAAGCACCTAGCATAGCGACAGTAAACCAAGTAATTGACTTTAAAAATTTTGGCATAATATTATTGCATTCTACTCATTAAATAATCGATGTTGCCCAAACAGAAGGTCTCTTAAAACAAACCTATTCTAGACTGAATATTTACAATAAACCAGCCTCGACAAAAGACAATGTTTCATTGCACGCCACGATAAAGTGATCTAACACGCTCACATCAACCAATGCCAATGCTTTTCAGCCCTTGTGTAATCATTTCATTAGCACGGCTTTGCTTTGCGATACCTGATGGGTGATTATGTGAAAAATATCACAGCAGCGGCATTAAAGTACAAAGCACGCTACACCACTTCACGAGGATAAACACTGGTTTGCGTTATGACTCTGTAAACATCTCCTCTGTAGCCACCAAGCGATTTTTGCATCTAAAAACAAAACAGCAAAAACTTCTTTTAGCTGGTTAAAAAGTTTAAGCTTTAGATAGTCTCGCACCTGTTGTGGCGAACTTTATATATCCCGTTCTTGTATTTGCTCACTTAATTCCCGCTGACTCATTTCAAAAACAGCCTCCAGCTGCACATAGTTACTCGCGCCAATACCATGCATCAAGCTAATTTATTTTTCACTAGCTGCATACTCGGCATTCAAACTCCCAAACTCCCAAACTCCCAAACTGCAACAATAAATCACGGGCTAAATCAACTGCACTCTTGCCTACCATCCCAACGTGTAAAAATATCGCTAACAACTCCGCATCTGACAGCGCTTGCGCGCCACACGCCATTAACCTCTTTAGTGGCCGCTCACTGGCAGGCCAATCTGTAATCGCCATATTCATTCTTCTTTATTATTGTTATTAATGTGTCTTTTTTATCAAAACTTTTGCACTTTCCTCTATTTTACCCAGCCAATCTCCTTTGCTGTTTTAAACCCGATTAATATATGATTAAGATTCGCTGGAATTTCTTTCGAATTTGGGCTAATCGACACATAACCACCCATCAGCTCCGCATAGTGTTGAGGATATCGAGGCTGTTTGTCTGGGTCAGCATAACCATCTGAATAAATAGGTAAGCCTGTTTGTAAGTCATATTTATCCGTTGCTGTTAATGCATGCAATAGTTCGTGGGCTGCAATTACTAGATTTTGTTTTGCATGTGCGCGGTCACCAAATAAATTAACAAGCTCAATGCGTCCTTTATTCAGCGTGGTAGAGTACGAGAGCTCCCTTTTGATCAGCATCATAAAATAACAAATAATGACGAACATCTGGCTGCACCGGTACCGTTGGACTGTTATGCCAAGCAAACCAGCTAAATTGCAAATTCCACAACATCGTTTGCAGTACATTGCCACTACTCGGTGGCGCAGGCGGCATTTTGTTAACTTCGCTACCTAACTGAATAGCAATTGGCCGCCGCATACCTAATGTATAACGTTCAGCTTCCTCAGTAAAGAATGACTCTACCCCTTCAAAATTCCGATTTTAATATCATGATATAGCGATTCACACAATCACTATCATCCGCATTAACTGGATAAAGCGCTATATAGAAATTTTTTTGCCAAATCTAAATCTGACCTTTCAAAAACACTCATTTTATGACAGCGGCCAATATTAGCAATAAAATACTGATTCTTAAGAGTTTCAACATGGTTTTAAGCCGTTCTGCTGCATTTCATATTAAAATGTAAGCATTACATTAACGACCATAAAAATATATACCCGTAAAATAGTCACTTGTTCATATAAAACATTATGCAAAAAAACAAATCCTTAGTATTAGCTATTACTGGCGGCATCGCAGCATATAAAGCTGCTGAACTAGTGCGCGTCCTCATCAAGTCAAATATTGATGTGCAAGTGGTGATGACAGAATCTGCCACTAAGTTTATTACGCCAATGACGATGCAAGCACTTTCAGGTAAACGTGTATTTGTCGACATGTGGGATGAAGGCATTGATAGCGGTATGATACATATCGAATTAAGTCGCCATGCTGACGCTATTTTAATTGCACCGTGTACCGCAGAATTTGTCGCTAAGCTATTACATGGCCGTGCCGATGATTTATTATCAACCTTATGTTTAGCGCGCGATTGTCCTTTATTAATCGCCCCGGCCATGAACAAACAAATGTGGGAGAATCCTGCTACGCAGCGCAACTTTACTCAATTAGCAGCTGACAATATCAGTATTTTAGGTCCAGGAAATGGTGAACAAGCTTGTGGTGAAACAGGTGACGGTCGCATGCTGGAAGCAATTGAGTTGCTAGCGCATGTGCATGCGCACTTCACACCAAAAATATTGGAGAATAAAAAATTATTAATTACCGCAGGTGCTACATTAGAAATGATAGACCCTGTGCGTGGCATCACTAATCTAAGTAGTGGAAAAATGGGTTATGCACTTGCTCAAGTAGCCGCTGATATGGGCGCAAAGGTGACTTTAGTTAGCGGCGTTAGTCATTTACCAGCACCGGTTAATGTCACCATTAAACATGCTTCGAGTGCAGAAATGATGTACAACACGGTGATGGATAACATAGCAGACCAAGATATTTTTATTGGGGTTGCCGCTGTTTCTGATTATGCGCCTATTGGAGTAGCGAATCAAAAAATTAAAAAAAGTGCTGAATCGTTAACAATACAGCTTAAACGTAATAAGGATATTTTGGCTGAAATTGCTAACCGTCCAAACCCGCCTTTTTGTGTTGGCTTTGCAGCGGAAACTGAAAATGTGATTGAATATGCAACACAAAAACGAATTGCAAAAAAACTGGCTTTAATCGTAGCAAACGAAGTTATTTCTGCGATGGGTAGCAATGAGAATCAAGTCACTCTCATCGACGATAACGGCAACCACCCATTACAGCGCACCTCAAAAGTGAATGTTGCAACAATCGTTTTAGAGCACATCAATAAATTACTCTAGCGATGTAACCCCAACTTTATTAGGGTTTTTTAATGAAAATGATGATGGTCTCTCCACTAGTCATTCAGTAAAATTGCGCCTTCTCTTACATTTAAAGTTATTCATATGCCACATCATGCATTTAAATTAAAGGTCCTTTCACTGGCGGTATTGCCTGCAACCTTCCGCAAACGGCTTTTGCAGTAGCGACAACAGAAACTAATATCAAGCTGACACCTATTGTCTCTACCGCGACGCGGACTCAACATAATAGTTTTGATTTACCTGTTGCGATTGATGTGGTGTCTAAAAAAGATATTCAAGATGGTTTACTGCAAATAAAATTGTCAGAAAGCCTGAATTGTATACCAAGCATCACGGCACAAAACCGCAACAATGAGGTATAAACGCCTAAAATTTCAAGCCTTGGTTTTGGCTCTCGTTCTAGCTTTGGTGTGTGGTATACGTTTATATGCTTATGGCATTACACTGACGACGCTGGATGGGTAAGGACAAGCAGGCATCATGGATTTTTTGACCATTAAAATTTTCGAAGTGATGTGCGGTCCATTTTCATCGTTTTATGGCAACTCCTCTGGTAGTGTGATTCACACTATTTACAGAAGATGCATTATAAACAGCTGAAGTCGGCGGTACAGTGATGTACGGTTTAAACAACACCAAACGTCAAATACTAAAAGCAGGTGTAACCATAGAAAATATTAGCTACTTACTGAATATTTCGAGCTATGACACCAATGGTTATCGTGATTACGCTAGTGGAAAAATAACAAGCCACAGCTAAGTTTGACATCAAAATTATTGATGATACAAACCCCACAACGTTGGTGAATTGGATAGACCAAAACCACAATATCCAAATAGTCTACTGGGTGTTGCTGACGCAACTGCACTATCTGCTTTTTGTTGATTCTAAAGCTGCCAGTATTGCCATGACAAATGCCGACACAAAGATTGATATAAGTCATGCGTAAATTGGGTTTAGTTTGGTCCATAAATTAAATGAAAATAATAGCTTTAATGTCATGACTTATGTTGGTATCCGTGAGAACGAACCATTATCACGACTAGAGGTAATGGCTCACATGCGAAAAAAAGTAGCTTTTCAAGAGAGTTTTATGTTGCTGATATACCTTTGGATAACTCTTGGAAAGTATTTGACAAAGACTATACGATTAGCTTCGGCCTTACTCATGGTAAATCGGCCGATGCCACACTGATACCAATGGGTTAACCAACTTTGTTCCAACCAATACTGCTAAAAGAAACGAAGATGATGTTGATAACTTTGACCAATACATCCAAGGTAAACTATCTATTTTAGACAATGTTGATATTCATGCTTGCTTACGTTATACCAAAGTAAAGCTTGAAGTTAATGTTAAGGGTAATCTAATCAATGATACAAACCCTGACAGTAGTGGCGATGTGAAATATCAAAAAAAAATACTTGTTATTGTCGTTATTTGAATGCAACACTAACTGTAAATCTTTATGCTAATTACGGAGAAAGTTTTGAAATACCAACGTTTTTCGAAGCGGTATTTGATTCCACAATAGGTAGTACTAAACCAAACCTCGCATTAAAGTCAAATTAAAGTAAAAATATTGAAATTGGTGCGAAGGCATTTATTGGAGGTGATACTCAAGTCAACTTAAACTTGTTCAGAATCACAACCGAAAATGAACTCGTCGTATAAGATAGCGTAGTTGGTCGGTTTGTTTATACTGATGCAAATGACATTAAGCGTACAGTTGCAGAGTAATCAATCGAATCTAAGTTCGATTATAACATTTCAACTTACTTATCTTACACGCTGCTAAATGCTATATTCGACACCGCCTTTACTGACAACTCAGGTTTGATTGAGTCAGGAACCCTTTCCAGGCACTTACAAAACACAGCTCTACGGCGAAGGGGCTTGGAAATACACCCCATGGGCCTTCAGCACTGCTTTTAAAGGTAACCGCCTTAGTAAAGTGTATGTTGATGTCGTAAATTCTGATGCTGTTCTGGCTTATACTACCTTCAACCTACGTTCTGGCTTTGAACAAAACATAGTACATTGGGACTTCAAATAATTTATCAGAGTTCAAAATATGCTTGATAAAGAATATATAAGCTCTGTTCGAATCTACCCAAGTAACAAGCGATTCTTTGAACCAGATGTGGATAGATCCTATCTACTAAGCTTGAGTGCCAACTACAATTTCTAGTTTGTACCCCAAGTAAAAAATATCCAGCATATTGCTGTTTTTTTTTACTTCTCCACTAGAGACTATTTAGTTTCTACACTAATTAGTGTTTAATAAAACATTGAATCTAATATAAGATATTGTTATGTCAATTAATGTCGATTTGAAAATTTTAGATCCCCGCATCCGTAACATGATGCCAAGCTATGCAACAAAAGGGTCTGCTGGTTTAGATTTGCGGGCTTGTACTGAACATACGCAAACGATCAAACCTGGCGAAACGGTAATGATCCCTACCGGCATCGCCATCCATATCGATAACACCTACCACGCAGCCCTTATTTTGCCGCGCTCCGGGCTAGGCCATAAGCATGGTATCGTACTTGGCAACCTTGTTGGATTAATCGACTCTGATTATCAAGGCCAACTTTTCGTTTCTTGCTGGAATCGTAGTAAAGAAAGCTTTATTCTAAACCCAATGGAGCGCATTGCTCAACTGGTTATCGTCCCTGTTGTACAGGCCGATTTCCATATCGTGGATGAATTTACAGAAACAGAACGTGGTGAAGGTGGTTTCGGCAGTACTGGAAAACACTAAAACACTAAATTATTTAGCATAAAGCGATGATTTAGGTTGAAAATTAACAGCGTTTTGTCTATAATTGCCGTCTTTCTGAAATAGACAATAGTATTTGGAGATAACCATGGCACGTGTATGTCAGGTAACAGGCAAAAAGCCAATGGTGGGTAACAATGTTTCTCACGCACATAACAAAACAAGGCGTCGTTTCTTGCCGAATTTACAAAAACGTAAATTCTGGGTTGAGAGCGAGAATCGATGGGTAAGCATGCGTATTACTAACGCTGCATTACGCACAATTGATAAAAATGGCATTGACGTAGTATTAGCTAATATGCGTGCTGCTGGCGAAAAAATCTAAGGAGCATTATTATGCGCGAAAAAATCAAATTAGAATCAAGTGCTGGTACAGGTCATTTCTATACCACTACGAAAAACAAACGTACAATGCCAGAAAAAATGGAGATCAAAAAGTTTGATCCTGTTGTTCGTAAACACGTGATGTACAAAGAAAACAAAATCAAATAGTTCACTATTGATTTTGTTTAATAATAAAACTCGTTATTGCGGGTTTTATTACGTCTGTACAAGACTTAATGCTGATATTAAGCTTATCCATGCTTGCTACAATAAAAATATAGTCGCCAAACCAAGAAAGATAAAGAACCCACCACTATCTGTCATAGCGGTAATCAACACACTAGATCCAACGGCAGGATCTTTACCAAACCGGTTCATCACTAATGGAATCACTACACCCATCAATGCTGCCAACAATAAATTAAGTGTAATGGCTGCAGTCATCACCATGCTTAGTCGATAGTCGCTATACAGCGCATATGTAATACCGCCCAATACACCACCCCATAACAAGCCATTAACCAGCGCCACACCCAGCTCCTTAGTCATCTGAGACTGCATATTGCTTCCAGATATCTGGCCTAAGGCTAAACCACGTACAATCATTGTTGTTGTTTGATTACCCGAGTTGCCACCAATACCAGCTACGATTGGCATTAATGCCGCCAAAGCAACAATTTGGCCAATTGAATGTTCAAATATGCCAATAACGCGCGATGCAACAAGCGCAGTTACTAAGTTAATGGCCAGCCATGCCCATCGGTTTTGAACTGATGCCCATACACTAGAAAAGAAATCCTCTTCCTCTCGCAAACCTGCCATGGAAAGTTTATCTGCATCAGATTCTTCACGAATATAATCCATGACTTCATCCACCGTTAAACGTCCAACCAATTTATTCTGCGCATCCACGACTGGAGCACTCACCAAGTCATACCGCTCAAAGGCTTTTGCAGCTTCATCTGCTACATCGTCTGAGTGGAACGACACAACATCGGCAGCCATGACATTCTTAATTTTAAGATCTAGCTCATTAACCAACATGTTAGATAAAGGTAAAACACCTTTAATTTTGTAATGACGGTCCACAACGAATATTTTATCAGTATGGTCTGGCAGCTCACCTAATCTGCGTAGATATCGTAATGCCACTTCAATCGTAATATCTTCGCGTACGGTGACAATATCAAAGTCCATCAATGCACCAACGGTATCTTCAGGATAAGAAAGCGCAGATTGTAAACGTTCACGATTAAGTGCATCAAGACTGTCCATTAGTTCTTGTAGGACTTCTTTTGGTAAATCTGGGGCTAGGTCTGCCAGCTCATCGGTATCGAGTTGCTCAGCAGCAGCTAACAGCTCCTCGCTGTCCATATCAGCGATTAGCGTCTGCCTAACCGCATCTGAAACCTCTAGTAAGATATTCCCATCGCGGTCAACCTTGACTAAATTCCAAAGGTATAAGCGGTCGTCGAGAGGTAAAGCCTCTAATATGTGAGCGACATCAGCTGGGTGTAATGCATTGAGGAGGTTTTGTAGTTCTATTTGGTTCTGCCAATGAACAAGCGACTCTACCAGGTCCTGCTTAGGCACCTCTTGCTTCTGGACAAGATTTTCTACTAGTTGGTGCTTCTGTAATAAAGAAATGACCTGCCCTAGAGTTTCGCCTAAACTATCTTTTGTTTCGTGCTTTTCTGACATGCAACGACCCTGTATTATAACATTGGTAAGACAAACGTTATTATGATGGTTTTTTAATTTTTACAAAATACAATACTTACATTAACATTATTTACAATATCACATTGTCACTTATGTGAACAAGCTGTCGAACTTATTACCAAAATAAATTTGACCAAACCATTGGTTTTAGTTGGAATAGATAATGACAGTTTATTAATGCAGTATGACGACTCTATTCCAGTGTTACAAAGATCAGATAACTGTTTAGAGCGTAACTGGCCTTTTACTAGACATGACTTGGTCGGATTTATAGATTCATAAAGCAAAAAAGCCAGCATTATGCTGGCTTTTTTACTGTGTCATCAATACTTAATCTGCTTCTACAACTTCAGCATCTTCTGGACGATCAACTAACTCTACAAAAGCCATTGGTGCATTATCACCATTACGAAAACCGCATTTTAGGATACGTAAGTAACCACCTTTACGCTCCAAGTAACGAGGACCAAGTTCACCAAACAGTTTAGTGACAATATCACGATCACGTAAACGGTTAAAAGCCAAACGGCGGTTAGCCAAAGATGCATCTTTACCTAATGTAATAAGAGGCTCTGCATATTTACGTAACTCTTTCGCCTTAGGCAGAGTTGTTCTAATCACTTCATGACGAAGTAATGATACTGACATGTTACGAAACATAGCTGTACGATGACTGCTCGTACGATTTAATTTTCGATGTTGATTGCCGTGACGCATAGTAACTTCCTTAAACTTTTAAAATTTAGCTCTTAAGCTTTTTCAAGACCAACTGGTGGCCAATTTTCCAACTTCATGCCTAATGTTAAGCCTTTTGAAGCCAGTACATCTTTAATTTCATTTAATGATTTACGACCCAAGTTAGGCGCTTTCAATAGTTCATTTTCAGAACGTTGAATTAAATCACCAATGTAGAATATATTTTCTGCTTTCAAACAATTTGCTGAACGTACTGTTAACTCTAAATCATCAACTGGGCGCAATAAAATTGGATCAACTTGTGGAGCAGTAGCTTCTTCCTCTTCTGTTGGCGCACCTTCAAGGTTTGCGAAAACAGAAAGCTGTCCCATCAAAATAGTTGCCGCATCACGAATCGCTTGCTCTGAATCAACGATACCGTTTGTTTCAACATCGATAATCAGCTTATCTAAATCGGTACGTTGCTCAACACGAGCACTCTCTACTTGGTAGCTTACTTTATTAATTGGACTGAATGATGCATCAACCATAATAAAACCAAGTGTACGGTCTTCTTGATTCACTTTTTCTCTTGCAGGTACTGGCTGATAGCCACGACCCATTTCAACTTTAACTTCTAAGTTCAATTCTCCACCCTTAGTTAAGTGAGCAATCACGTGATCAGGATTCACAATCTCGGCATCATGACCTGTGTCAAAATCAGCCGCTGTCACAACACCTTCACCAGACTTGCTCAATGTTAAAATCGTCTCTGATTTGCTATTCAGTTTTAATGCTACACCTTTTAGGTTTAGCAATATATCAACGACATCTTCTTGCACACCTTCAATCGTTGAGTACTCATGCACAACACCATCGATTTTAACTTCAGTAATAGCAAAACCAGGAATTGAAGATAATAAAACACGGCGAATTGCATTACCCAATGTAAAGCCAAAACCACGCTCCATTGGCTCCAATGTAACACGAGCTCTTAATGGGGTAATTTCTTCCACGTTTACTACGCGTGGTTTTAAATATTCTGTAGGATTACTTTGCATAAAATTCCTTGACGTAATTGGTTAATAAGAGATTGTACTAAAGTATTAATTACTTAGAGTACAACTCAACTACCAATGATTCATTAATGGTTGCAGGTAAGTCATCACGCACAGGCGCTGATTTGAATGTGCCTGTAAATGCTTTAACATCAACTTCTAACCACTCTGGGAAGCCACGTTCATCAGCTGCTTCTAGTGCAGATTTGATACGTAATTGCTTTTTAGATGCTTCTGCAACAGAAACAACATCACCAGCTCTTACTTGGTATGAAGGAATGTTCACACGTTTACCATTAACAAGAATAGAGTTATGTTTAACCACTTGACGCGCTTCTGTACGTGAACCAGCTAAACCCATGCGGTAAGTAACGTTATCTAAACGACACTCAAGCAATTGCAATAAGATTTCGCCAGTAACGCCTTTACGACGGTCAGCTTCCTTATAGTAACTACGGAATTGCTTCTCTAATACACCGTAAATACGACGTACTTTTTGTTTCTCACGCAACTGAACACCATAGTCTGATAAACGTGATGCACGTCTTTGACCATGTTGACCAGGTGGGTAGTTACGTTTTTCAATTGCACACTTATCAGTAAAGCATTTTTCAGCTTTTAAAAACAACTTTTCGCCTTCGCGACGACACTGACGGCATTTAGGATCTAAATTTCTAGCCAAGATAGTTCTCCAGTATTCTTTTTCGATTAAATGCGACGTTTTTTAGGTGGGCGACAGCCATTATGTGGTACAGGCGTCACATCAGTAATGCTGGTAATCTTAAAACCAGCTGCATTCAGTGCTCGCACAGCAGACTCACGGCCAGGGCCAGGACCTTTAATGCGCACTTCTAAATTCTTTACACCGTTCTCTTGAGCTGATTTACCAGCCACTTCAGCAGCAACCTGTGCAGCAAAAGGAGTGCTCTTACGTGAACCTTTAAAACCTTGTCCACCAGAAGTAGCCCATGACAAGGCATTACCTTGACGGTCGGTAATCGTAATAATCGTATTGTTAAATGAAGCATGCACGTGAGCTACGCCCTCTGCAATATTCTTTTTAACTTTCTTCTTCACGCGTACATTAGCTTTTGCCATGTTGTACTGTCCTTACAAATAATTTTTAAAAACTAAATAAACTTAATAATCTATTTAGATTGCTTAATTGGCTTAATCGGGCCTTTGCGCGTACGCGCATTGGTTTTAGTACGTTGTCCACGAACTGGCATTCCACGGCGATGGCGTACGCCGCGATAGCAGCCTAAGTCCATCAAACGTTTAATATTCATTGATACTTCACGACGCAAATCACCTTCTACAGTAAACTTACCAACTTCTTCACGAAGCTTTTCAACTTCGCCGTCGTTTAGGTCTTTAACTTTTGCAGTAGTTGCAACGCCTGCAGCAGCACAAATGCTTTTTGCAGCAGTCTTACCAATACCGTAAATCGCTGTTAAAGCGATTTCTGTATGTTTATGATTTGGGACATTTACCCCAGCAATACGAGCCATACTCTTAACTCCAAAATGAATCGCTACTATTTATAGCAACCAAATAAAAAAAGCCTTGCATTCTAACAGTTTGCACTATGTTTTTCAAACGAAACAAGACTCGATTAAATACTATCCTTGACGTTGTTTATGACGTGGATCTGTACAAATAACACGTAGAACACCACGACGACGCACTGTCTTGCAGTGACGGCATAATTTCTTAACTGATGCACGAACTCTCATAATTAACCTCTTCAAATACTTAATCTTTAACTTCTTCAAGTGGAAACAAGCCCACTTCCTAATATTGCTACAACTTAAAAACTAACGCGTAGTTGCGCCGCCTTTAAAGTTTGCTTTTTTCAACAAACCATCATATTGGTGTGACATTAAGTGTGACTGCACCTGCGACATAAAGTCCATTGTTACAACAACAATAATCAACAATGAAGTACCACCAAAATAAAACGGCGTATTAAATTTCAAACTTAAAAACTCAGGTAATAAACAAACCAAGGTAATATAAATCGCCCCAATCAATGTCAATCTACCCATAATCTTATCAATGTATTTAGCAGTTTGCTCTCCTGGTCTAATACCCGGAATAAACGCACCACTTTTCTTCAAATTATCTGCTGTTTCTTTAGGGTTGAAAACCAGCGCCGTATAGAAAAAACAGAAGAACAAAATTGCTGATGCAAATAACAAAATGTAAATAGGCTGACCTGGTGATACTGCGACAGACAAATCTTTCAACCAATACATACTTTCACTACTACCAAACCAGCCAGCTAAAGAAGCTGGGAACAAAATAATACTTGAAGCAAAAATTGGTGGAATAACACCAGCCATATTTAGCTTCAATGGTAAATGCGTACTTTGCCCGCCCATGACCTTATTACCTACTTGGCGTTTCGCATAATTAACCGTAATCTTACGTTGACCGCGTTCAACAAACACAACCAATGCCGTAACTAATACAACCATTACAAACAAGAAGACTACTAATGGTATTGAGAAAGCACCTGTTCGCGCCAACTCTAACGTACTACCAATTGCTTTAGGCAATCCAGCCACAATACCTGCAAAGATGATAATGGAAATACCGTTTCCAATACCACGTTCTGTAATCTGCTCACCCAGCCACATCAAGAACATCGTACCGCCGACTAGCGTCACAACTGTAATCAATCTAAATGCCATACCAGGATCAATCACCAATCCCGCTTGGCCTTCAAATGCAATCGCAATACCAAGTGCTTGGAATGTTGCTAGCAGGACTGTTCCATAACGCGTGTATTTCGTAATTAACCTTCTACCGGCTTCGCCATCTTTTTTAATCTGCTCTAACTTGGGCGATACAACCGTTAACAACTGCATAATAATAGAGGCAGAAATGTAAGGCATGATTCCTAATGCAAATATGGCAAAACGTTCAAGCGACCCACCAGAAAACATATTGAACATACCCAATATGCCACCACTTTGTGAATCAAACAGCTGCTTTAAAACAGTTGGGTCAATACCAGGTACTGGAACATGCGATCCAAAACGGAACACAATTAGCGCACCAAGTACAAACCATAAGCGGCTTTTCAGCTCGCTCATTTTTCCAAAAGATTTTAATAAATTATCTTGTGCCAATTATATTCTCTTAAGCTTCTACTACTTTACCGCCAGCAGCTTCAATTGCTGCACGAGCACCTTTAGTCAAAAGCAAACCTTGGACTTGAACTTTTTCAGTCAACTCACCAGATAAGAATACTTTTGCTGTTTTAACACGCCCAGAAACAATTTTTGCTTCTTTCAATGCCAATAAATCAATCACTTTAGCGTCCAAACCAACTAATTCGCTTGTACGGATACGTGCTGTATCAGCTTTTGTCATTGATTTAAAGCCACGTTTAGGTAAGCGACGTTGGATAGGCATTTGACCACCCTCAAAGCCAACACGGTGTGTTGCGCCAGAACGAGAATGCTGTCCTTTATGACCACGACCAGCTGTTTTACCAAAGCCTGAGCCAATACCACGACCAACACGACGAGATTCTTTTTTAGAGCCTTCAGCAGGCTTAATTGTATTTAGTTCCATTATCCTTCTACCTTTAATAGATAGCTGATCTTATTGATCATGCCGCGGATTGCAGGTGTATTTTGCAATTCAACTGTTTGATGCATACGACGTAAGCCTAAACCTTTAACCGTGGCACGATGAGACTCCAGTCTACCAATAACACTTTTAGTTAACGTTACTTTGACAGTAGCGCCAGTATCTTTTTTTGCTTTAGCCATTTTAGCCTCTAATCTCTTCCACTGATTTACCACGCTTAGCAGCCACGTCCGAAGGCGTATTCATTGCTTCTAAACCATTTAACGTAGCACGAACAACATTGTATGGATTTGCTGAACCAATACATTTAGCAGTTACATTCGTAACGCCCATCACTTCAAAAATCGCACGCATCGCACCACCAGCAATAATACCCGTACCTTCAGGGGCTGGCTGAATTAGCACTTTAGCTGCACCAAAACGACCAATAACTGTGTGAAACAACGTACCGTTGTTCAAACTCACTTTAACCATTTCACGGCGCGCTTCATCCATTGCTTTTTGTACAGCGGTTGGCACTTCACGTGCTTTACCTTTACCCATACCAACACCACCGTCGCCGTCACCAACAACACTTAGTGCAGCAAAACTCATGATACGTCCACCTTTAACCGTTTTGCTTACACGGTTAACTGAAATCATCTTTTCACGCAAACCGTCAGTTTGCTTTGATTGTTGCTCAAAACCTTTAGCCATAATCTACTCTCGCTTTTTAAAATGACAGGCCATTTTCACGCGCAGCTGTTGCCAACGCCTGAATACGACCGTGATATTTGTTACCTGAGCGATCAAATGCTACTGTAGTAACACCTGCTTTTTTAGCTTTTTCTGCAATGCGCTCACCCACAAGAGTAGCTGCTTCGATGTTACCGCCATTTTTAACAGCTTTGCGCACTTCAGCTTCAACTGTAGAAGCACTTGCCAACACCTTCTCACCAGCAGCGTCAATGATTTGCGCATAAATATGCAAACTAGTACGATGCACAGTTAAGCGTGTTACAGATTGTCCGGCAATAACGGCACGGGTTTTACGTGCACGGCGCGAACGATTATTTACTGTAGTCATGTTTTAGCCCTATTTTCCTAAATTACTACTATTTTTTCTTAGATTCTTTAATCTGAACAACTTCATCAGAGTAACGAACACCCTTGCCTTTATAAGGCTCTGGAGCACGGTAAGCACGTATTTGAGCAGCAATTTGGCCCACAACTTGTTTATCCGCACCGCTAATCTCTACTTCAGTAGGTGTAGCCGTCTTAACCGTAATACCCTCAGGCATTTTATGGTTAATTGGATGTGAATAACCTAACTCAAGGTTAAGCATTGCACCTTGTGCTTGTGCTTTGTAACCAACACCAACTAACGTTAATTTCTTAATAAAGCCAACCGAAACACCCTGCACCATATTAGCAACCAAAGAACGCAATGTTCCTGACATTGCTCGTGCATGCGCATCACTAGTTGTTGCAGCAAATGTGATTGTCTCACCTTCGCGCTTCAGCTCAACACCTTTAGTTAATGATTGGCTCATCTTACCTAAAGGACCACTAATGTTAATACTGTTAGCAGTCAAATCAACTTCTACTTTAGCTGGAATGACTACTGGATTTTTAGCAACTCTTGACATTTGCTTCTCCTTAAGCCACTACACATAAAAGCTCGCCACCGATACCGGCAGCTTGGGCTTTACGATCTGTCATTACACCCTTAGATGTAGACACAATTGTCACACCAAGGCCATTCATTACTTTAGGTATATTTTGCCCGCTGTTGTAAACACGTAAACCAGGTTTACTTACACGCTCAATTTTTTCAATTACTGGACGGCCAGCATAGTACTTAAGCTCAACGTTTAACAATGGCTTACCATTGTTTGCATCTACTGAAAAGTCTTCAATATAGCCTTCGTCTCTAAGCACTTTTGCAATAGCACCTTTTACTTTAGATGCTGGCATTGTTACCGATACTTTATTAACGCTCTGCGCATTGCGAATACGCGTTAACATGTCGGCGATTGGATCACTCATACTCATAGATCTGTTCCTTTTCTACCAGCTAGCCTTAGTAACGCCCGGCACTTTGCCAGACATCATCAAGTCACGCAATTTACTACGTCCAATTCCAAATTTACTAAACACGCCACGAGGACGGCCAGTAAGCGCACAACGATTACGTAACCGCACAGGGCTTGAATTACGTGGCAAAGCCTGTAATTTCAAACGTGCTTCGCGCTGTTCTTCAACATTAAGGTTTTGATCGTTGATAATAGCTGTTAACGCAGCGCGTTTTGCAGCGAATTTCATTACTGTAGCGCGACGTTTAACTTCGCGCTCTGTCATACATGTTTTAGCCATGTCTTAACCCCTAAAAGGAAAGTTAAACGCAGAAAGCAATGCTCTAGCTTCTTCGTCTGTTTTCGCAGTTGTAGTAATCGTAATATTCATCCCGCGAATCGTATCGATTTTATCGTAGTCGATTTCAGGGAAGATAATTTGCTCCTTAATGCCCATGTTGTAGTTACCACGGCCATCAAATGATTTTGCAGACAAACCACGGAAATCTCTTTCACGAGGAATTGCAACAGTAACAAAACGATCGAAGAACTCATACATGCGTTCTCGACGTAACGTTACTTTACAACCTACTGGATAGTCATCACGGATTTTAAAAGCAGCAACAGATTTCTTGGCTTTAGTAACGATTGCTTTTTGACCAGCAATTTTTTCCATATCGCCAACTGCATGTTCCATTGCTTTTTTATCTGCAACAGCTTCACCAACACCCATATTGATTGTAATTTTTTCAATTCTTGGTACTTCCATCACTGAAGTGTAACCAAATTGCTTAGTTAACTCTGCAACAACTGTATCTTTATAATATTCTTTTAAGCGTGCCATCATTTATCCTATTTACTTAAGCTTCAACAGCTTCGCCGTTAGACTTATACACACGAATCTTGCGACCGTCTTTCAGTACTTTATAAGCCACTTTATCTGCCTTTTCTGTTGCAGCATTAAATAAAGCAATGTTAGAAACTTGAATTGGCATTTCTTTAGGAACGATGCCCCCAGTAATACCCTTCATAGGGTTTGGTTTCTCGTGTTTTTTAGCAATGTTGATACCTTCAACCAAAACAAGGTTATTTTCCTGCACACGTGAAACAACACCACGCTTACCTTTATCCTTGCCTGTGTTGACGATAACTTGGTCGCCTTTAAGTATTTTACTCATCTTTATATTCTCCGCTTAGCTCTTAAAGTACTTCAGGAGCTAAAGAAACGATTTTCATGAAACGTTCACTACGTAATTCACGCGTTACTGGCCCAAAAATACGAGTTCCAATTGGCTCAAGCTTAGGCGTCAACAATACAGCTGCGTTGCCATCAAACTTAATAAGAGAACCATCTGCACGGCGAACACCTTTAGCTGTTCTAACTACCACAGCATCGTATACCTCACCTTTTTTAACGCGCCCACGAGGAGCCGCATCTTTGATTGTCACTTTTATAACATCGCCTACACTTGCGTAGCGACGCTTAGAGCCACCTAACACCTTAATGCACATTACAGAACGAGCACCAGTGTTATCGGCTACTTCTAGCCTGGATTGCATTTGAATCATGAAATAATCTCCAACTTAATCCGCATTTAACAATACAGCCGCCATTTTTAAAAAATGGTTCGGCCTATTGACCACGGTCAGTATTGGGGCGCTTGCTTTAGGTCCATCACCAGACTATCTGATAATGCACGAGCGCCGAAAAGTGTAATATTATATACTTAATTTGCATCATCTAGCAAGTAGTAAATACAAATTATTACCACATCAAGAAATTACTTAGCTTTTCTTGAAATCTCACTGACTACCCAAGTTTTATGCTTAGATAGTGGACGACCTTCAGTAATGGTTACGATATCGCCTTCATTACACTCATTCTTCTCATCGTGTGCATGAAACTTTTTAGACTTAGACATCACTTTACCAATAAGTGGATGCTTAACTTTACGCTCCACTAAAACACTGACTGTTTTATCCATTTTGTCACTTACGACACGGCCGCTTAATGAGCGAACGACTTTTGCTTCTAGTGTATCTGTCATCATTAATCCTTTTAGGCTATAGCTTTCTCAGCTAGTACAGTCTTAATACGCGCAATATTGCGTCTTGTTTTTAAAATTTGGTCCGGCTTGTTTAGCTGCTGAGTGGCTGACTGCATACGCATTGAAAACTGTGCGCGACGCAATTCAATCAACTCTTTATTAAGCTCGTCCGTATTTTTACTTCTTAAATCAGTAGCTTTCATCATATTCTCCTTAACCACCAAGCTGACGAGTCATGAATACCGTTTGAAGTGGTAGCTTAGCTGCAGCCAATTTAAATGCTTCACGTGCAAGCTCTTCACTTACGCCGTCCATCTCGTATAACATTTTGCCTGGCTTGATTTGCGCGATGTAAAACTCGACACTACCTTTACCTTTACCCATACGCACTTCAGCAGGTTTTTTAGAAATCGGCTGATCAGGGAAGATGCGAATCCAAACACGTCCGCCACGCTTAATGTGACGCGTCATGACACGACGTGCAGATTCAATTTGGCGGGCTGTAATACGGCCACGACCAATCGCTTTTAATCCAAAATCACCAAAACTTACTTTATTACCCGTCGTTGCAATGCCTTTGTTACGGCCTTTTTGCATCTTACGGAATTTTTGTCTAGACGGCTGTAGCATCTTTAACCCTCGGCTTTCTTACTTTTTTCTCTGGTTCTGCTTCAGCAGTTTCAGGTTTTTGACCAGCAGGTGTATTACCTGCAATAATTTCGCCTTTAAATACCCATACTTTAATACCGATAATACCGTATGTTGTTAATGCTTCTGCAACTCCGTAATCAATATCAGCACGCAATGTATGAAGTGGCACACGACCTTCGCGATACCATTCTGTACGAGCAATCTCAATACCATTCAAACGACCGGCACTCATGATTTTGATTCCTTTCGCACCAAGGCGCATTGCATTTTGCATTGCACGCTTCATGGCACGACGGAACATCACACGTTTTTCAAGTTGCTGCGCGATACTTTGAGCGATCAAAGCAGCGTCAAGCTCAGGCTTCCGCACTTCTTCAATATTCAAATGCACAGGCACATTCATCATACCTTGCAGCGCTGTACGTAAAGCTTCGATGTCTTCACCTTTTTTGCCAATAACAACACCAGGGCGAGCACTATGGATAGTGATCTTAGCATTTTTAGCTGGACGCTCGATAATTACCTTACTAACAGCTGCGTTAACTAATTTCTTAGTTAAAAACTCACGTACTTTAATGTCGTTTTGCAACATTTCAGGAAACTGTTTAGAGTTCGCATACCACTTTGATTGCCAGTTTTTTGTAACCGCTAAACGGAAACCGGTTGGATGTATTTTTTGTCCCATACTATGCCTTCGCCTTTGTGTCGCCTACCGTCACATGAATGTGGCAGGTTGGTTTAAGGATACGCCCAGCTCGACCTTTGGCACGAGCGCGAATTCGTTTCAATACAATACCTTTGTCAACATAGATTGAAGTAATCTTCAACTCGTCAATATCAGCACCATTGTTGTGTTCTGCGTTAGCAATAGCTGACTCAACTACTTTTTTAATCAACTCTGCACCTTTTTTAGGTGTAAATGCTAAAACATTTAATGCATGGTCTACCTTCTTGCCGCGAACCATATCAGCGACTAATCTCGCCTTTTGTGGAGAAAGATGTACACCTCTCAAGATTGCTGTAACTTCCATCATAGGCTCCTATTTCTTCGCTTTTCTGTCAGCCGCATGACCTCGGAATGTACGCGTTTGCGCAAATTCACCAAGCTTATGGCCGACCATGTTTTCAGAGATGAGTACTGGCACGTGGACTTTCCCATTATGCACAGCAATCGTTAAACCAATAAAATCAGGCAAGATAGTAGAGCGACGTGACCAAGTCTTAATTGGCTTGCGATCGCGATTAGCCGCAGCTACTTCTACTTTTTTTGCAAGATGACCATCAATGAATGGGCCTTTTTTAATTGAACGTGCCATATTTTCTACCTTACGCCTCTCGGACGACGACTAATGCGCATATTGTCCGTACGTTTATTGTTACGAGTGCGAAAACCTTTGGTTTGAACACCCCAAGGACTAACTGGATTCATACCAGCTGCAGTACGACCTTCACCACCGCCGTGAGGGTGATCAACCGGATTCATCACAACACCACGAACTGTTGGACGTACACCACGCCAGCGCATTGCACCCGCCTTACCGATGGAACGTAACTGATGCTCGCCGTTACCGACTTCACCCATTGTTGCTTTACAGTCAATATGCACACGGCGAATCTCACCAGAGCGCAAACGTAGCTGAGCGTAAATACCTTCTCTAGCCAATAACTGCACTGAAGTGCCAGCAGAACGGGCCACTTGCGCACCTTTACCTGGTTGCAACTCGATACAATGTATCGTGCTACCAACTGGAATGTTACGTAGCGGCAACGCATTACCCGCTCTAATTGGCGCTTCAGAACCACTGATCAATTGATCTCCAGCTGATATACCTTTTGATGCAATGATGTAACGACGCTCGCCATCCGCATAACAAAGCAATGCAATGTGTGCTGAACGATTAGGATCATATTCAATATGCTCAACTTTCGCAGGAATGCCATCTTTGTTACGACGGAAATCAACAATACGATAGTGTTGCTTATGACCACCACCTTGGTGGCGGACAGTAATACGACCATTATTATTACGACCAGCATTCTTGCTTTGGCTTTCTAACAAAGGGGTATAAGGCTTACCTTTGTGCAAGTCTGGTGTAACGACCTTGACAACTCCACGACGACCCGGGGAAGTTGGTTTGACTTTAACTAATGCCATCTCTTCTCTCCTTATTCGCCAGCTGCGAAGTTAATTTCTTGACCTGGCTTCAAGCTTACATAAGCTTTTTTCCAGTCGTTACGCTTGCCTACAGTACGGCCAGCACGCTTAGTTTTTCCTAATACGTTTGCCGTAGTAACTCTTTCAACTTCAACTTTAAACACCAGTTCAACTGCTGCTTTAATTTCAGCCTTAGTTGCATTTTTAAGCACTTGAAAAACAATTTGCTCATGCTTATCAGCAACAAACGTAGCTTTCTCAGTCACTTTAGGTGCAACAATTACTTGAAACAAACGATCTTGAGTGTGAATTAGTGCGCTCATGCTAGCATCTCCTCAAGCTTCTTCACTGCGCCAGCTGTTGCCAACACTTTCTTGAAACGGACCAAGCTAACAGGATCAGCATGCTGCGCTTCCACAACCATTACATTAATAAGGTTACGTGAAGATAAATATAAATTCTCATCAAAGTTCTCAGTTAGCAATAAAACGCCACCTTCATAGCCTAGACTTTTGATTTTAGAAACGAATTCTTTTGTTTTTGGCGTGTCGACTGTAAAGTCTTCAACCACTGCAATACGCTCTTGACGAACCAACTCCGAAAGAATCGTTTGCATACCAGCACGGTACGCTTTACGGTTTACTTTATGTGTGTAGTTATCTTTAGGGCTTGCAGGGAATGCACGACCACCTCCACGCCAGATTGGGCTAGACGTCATACCAGCACGTGCATTACCCGTTCCTTTTTGGGCATAAGGTTTTTTAGTTGAATGGCTAACGGTACCACGTGTTTTTTGTGCGCGTGTTGATGTACGTGCATTAGCCATATAAGCAACAACCACTTGATGTACTAACGCTTCGTTAAATTCACGACCGAAAGCAGCATCAGAGACTTTTACGCCTTCTTTAGCAGCTTTGCCTTTATTATCGATTAATTTGATTTCCATTATTTAGCCCCTCGCGATTTGGTGGCTTTAGATTTAACAGCAGGACGTACAACAACATCTCCGCCTTTAGATCCTGGAATAGCACCTTTAATCAATAACAAGTTACGCTCGCCATCAACGCGTACAATTTCTAGGTTTTGAGTAGTAACTTTTTTATCACCCAAATGGCCGGCCATGCGCTTACCAGGGAATACTCGACCTGGGTCTTGCGCCATACCTTGTGAACCAATTTTCTTGTGTGCTTTTGAGTTACCGTGTGTTGCGCGACCTGATTTGAAATGATGGCGCTTAATACCGCCAGCAAAACCTTTACCGATTGATGAACCAGTCACGTCAACTAATTGACCCGCCTCGAATAGTTCTACAGTAATATCAGAACCAACTGCATGGTTAACAGTTACTTCAGCGTCAACAGTAAATTCTTTTATGCCTGAACCCGCAGCAACGCCTGCCTTGGCATAGTGTCCAGTCAGCGCTTTAGTGATGCGGCTAGCACGACGCTCGCCGAAAGCAACCTGAAGGCCAGTATAGCCATCTGTTTCGACCGTCTTGATCTGTGTCACACGGTTGGGGTTAACCTCAAGCACAGTTACTGGGATGCTAATGCCATCATCAGTAAATACGCGGGTCATTCCTACCTTGCGACCAATAAGCCCTAAGCTCATGATCTATTCCTTATTATTTAATTTAAAAAGCCGATTACAATTGACCGACTTCTGTGAAAGAGCGCGGATTATACCGAACTCTATGAATCATTACAACCCTTAAGCCAGATTACAGCTTAATTTCAACATCAACACCTGCTGGTAGGTCTAACTTCATCAATGCATCAACTGTTTTATCAGTTGGCTCAACGATGTCCATTAAACGTTGATGCGTTCTGATTTCAAACTGATCACGTGATGTTTTATAAACATGTGGTGAACGTAGTATATCAAAACGCTCAATACGCGTTGGTAGAGGAACTGGCCCTTTAACAACAGCACCTGTACGTTTTGCTGTCTCTACAATCTCTTGTGCTGATTGATCGATTAAGCGATAGTCAAATGCTTTCAAACGAATACGAATTTTTTGAGCTGCCATGTTTTTTCCTTATAAAGAGCGAAACGGCAGACTTAAGCATGCCGCTTTAATTAAACTTCTATTTGAACTAAGCAATAACCTTAGCTACAACACCCGCACCAACGGTACGACCACCTTCACGAATTGCGAAGCGTAAACCTTCTTCCATCGCGATCGGTGCAATCAATTCAACTGTGATTGATACGTTATCAC
>JBLIIL010000029.1:0-26407 GCA_047634755.1 Methylophilaceae bacterium | reverse complement strand
GCATTGAAGAAAGGCGATACAGCCACCGCAACCAAGCTAGCAAAAAAAGCCATTGCGGCTGAACCACGCGAAGCGCGTTTTCATGAGTTACTTGGTGACGTTGCCTTTACACAAGAGAAAGCACCAGCAGCGCTTAGCTACTATAAAAAAGCCATTCGTTTACAACCCAACTATTTCAAACCACACTTACATAGCGGCATTGCACTGTTTAATACAGGCAAAAAGAAAGAAGCAGAGCCTTACTTAAAACGCGCTAACGAGCTACTTCCAACCGCACCAGGCCACGCTTTATTAGGTCAGCTTGCTGAAAGTCGCGGTGACACCAACCTTGCCTTACAACATTACCAAGTGGCGGCTAGTTCAAATTCCGATATCGGAAAAGACGCGACGGCACGTGCTATGCGTATCGATTTTCCACGCAACCCAAACAAATATTTGAGATCTGGCGTTGTCGCTGACAATCGAGGCAACTTGTTTGCTGTGGTAGAAAATAGTGCGTCAATCGCCATTGAAAACGTTAAAATACGCGCTATTAAATATGATGCGCAAACAGGCCGCGCCATCTCACAAAGCAAACCTTTACCTATTCGCGGCACCATTGAAGCAGGTAAGCGCGGCCAAGTCGGTGTTGGGGTGAGAATTGGTACGCCAGAAGAAGCAAGGCTATATAAAGTGGCGATTGAAACAGCTAGTTTAGTGAAATAAAATCATAGTGGAATAAAGCTATAGCAAAGTAGAACCATCGTTAAATAGAAGCAGCTTTACTACAAAAGGAACAAAAAATCATGAGAATTATCAACTTTATTTTAATGATTGCACTAGTTACATTAGTGATTTTTGCTGCCATCAACTGGCAAGCCATCATAGCACCTGTGTCTCTATCTTTATTATTTGGCAATGTCGAAGCACCGCTTGGCCTTATCTTACTAGCAGTAACAGGCTTGTTAGCATTGCTCTTCCTCGGATTTGTTGTATATATGCAATCATCAACACTGGTGATTAGAAGAAAGCTGAATAAAGAAGTGGAAGAGCAACGCAAGCTCGCCAACAAAGCAGAAGCTTCACGATTTACTGAATTACGCACTTATTTAGAATCCGAACTGCAAGCACTTAAAGCCCATGGGTCAGAAGTCCATGAAAAAGTTGAGACGCGGCTATCTGAGATTGAAACAGTGGTTAAAGGTGTTGTGGAAGAGTCTAGTACTAGCTTGTCAACTTATATTGGTGAGCTTGGGGATCGGTTGGATAAGAAATAAATCCAAAAACAATCTAGATTAATTATTAGCTCAATTAAAGTTATATGGGCAGAGGAAGCTAAAAATTTTAATGGGACTTACACCACCACAAGCAAGAGGGCTTACTGCAAAAACCACCCCAAAAGAACATTTAACTTTCCATGATGATAGGCCGCTGGTAATTGGAGGAGCAATATTAGTATCTATATTAATAGCGCTGTTTTATTTAAAAGTAATATAACATTAACAATTATTATATTTACCTTCAAAGAATATTCATGTTGCTAGCTGTATTATTTATGTTTTGGACGTTCAGGTATGATCCAATATCTACAAAATCAGTTCGATGTTTAGATAGGTGGGCAAGTAGTTCCATGTTAGAGGTTCCACTACGCAAAAAATCCACTATGCGCATAGATACACTCTACTGAATATCGAAGCGCTTTTCCCGCACAGAAAGCACTTTAGATGCAAGTTAATTAAGCAAGCCCAACATCTCTTCAGCATGCTTCCTAGTAGCATCTGTAATCTCCAAACCACCAGACATTCTAGCAATTTCTTCAACACGCTCTTCATCACCTAACTGCTGAATATGACTCAGTGTTGTATTGTCTGTTTGGGTTTTGCTTACTTGTAAGTGCTGTGCAGCTTGCGCAGCGACTTGCGCTAGGTGGGTAATGACTAATACTTGGCGATTCTCACCCAGTTGTTTGAGTAATTTTCCAACGACTTCGGCAATACCGCCGCCAATACCAACATCGACTTCATCAAAAATCATGCATGGCACGCTGCCTTGTGCGGCTGTGGTGACATGTAGCGCTAAACTAATCCGTGACAACTCACCACCCGATGCGACTTTGTTCAATGGTCGCGGCTCGACACCTGCGTGCCCTGCAACCAAGAAAGCCACTTGCTCTAAGCCATTAGTAGATTGTTCACATGGCTCTAACGCGACTTTGAACTGACCGCCGCTGAGTGATAAACGCTGCATTTCTTCACTGATTTTGGCGCTTAAGTCTTGAGCCGATATTTTACGTGCTTCACTTAAGGTGTCAGCTGATTGCATATAAGTGGCTAGTGCCGCTTCGACTTGCTTCACTAGTTCGCCATCATTAGCAAACGACACTAGTTCAGTCATACGCGTTTGCCATGTGCTAAGTAATTCAGGTAACTCATCTGGTTGTGCGCGATATTTACGTGCCATGCCATGCACGGCTTGGATACGGTTCTCAACTTCTGATAATCGCGCTGGATCAATATCGTCTCTCTGCAAATAGCGGCTTAAACTACGAGCGGTTTCTTGCAATTGAATCACGGCAGAATCAATCGTTTCGGATGCTTCTTTTAACGCACTATCTAACTCAACTAAACCCGATAGTTTTTGCTGCGCTTGGCTCACCATCGATAAAGCATCTAGCTCGCCTTCGCTAATCAGATGCAAGCTTTTTTCAATACCTGCAATCAACTCTGCGCTGTTGCCTAAACGGCTATGCTCTACCTGCAGCTCTTCCCATTCGTCTGCGGAAAAACCCAGTTGTGTTAATTCACGTGTTTTATCACGCAACTCGGCCAACTCATCTGCATAAGCTGCTGCATTCTTTTCAATCTCAGCTTGTTGCACATACAGTGCATGCCATGTTTTATATTGCTCAGCGACTTGTTTGGCCAATGCGTTACTGCCAGAGAAAGCGTCTAAAATTTTCCGCTGTGTATTCACATTCAATAATGAATGATGTGCATTCTGACTATAGATATCAACTAAGAATTCACCCAGCGCTCTCAACTGACCAACCGTCGCTGCCGCACCATTAATAAAACCACGACTACGGCCATCGCTATAAATTACGCGGCGCAGAATCAAATCATCATCCGCCTCAATTTCATTCTCATCTAACCATGCTTGCGCACCAGGATTATTCTGAATGCCAACGGTCACGCTAATATCCGCTTTATCACAACCATTGCGAATCACTTCACCTTCATTACGCGCACCGAGCGCTAATGAAAGAGCATCAATTAAAATAGACTTACCTGCACCGGTTTCACCAGTGAGCGTGGTATAGCCTTGGCTAAACTCTAGGTCCAGTTGTTCAACAATGACAAAATTTCGAATGGATAAGGCTTGCAACATAATTAGTGATTCAGTTTTTTCTATTTTTTAAGTCAAAGTACATAATATTCGGCATTTAGTGCTTACAAGTACAAGGCGGGTAAGGCGCAGACAATACGCTAGTATGGCAGGCCTTAACCAACGCTGTAATTGCAAGTAATAAATGTTGAATAATTAGCCCCAATGGAGTTTGTTTCGTAACATCTCATAATAACAATAATCACTAGGATGCAATAACGTCACACCTTCCTCCGCGCGTGCTACTTTAATGCAATCCCCTTGCAACAAATCCAGCTGCGACTGTCCATCAAAGCTAATCGTTGCATGATCTGCCTGTACCACTGCAATTTCTATCTTCGCATTGCTATTCACCGCTAATGGTCGGTTACTTAAGGTGTGCGGACAAATCGGCACTAACGCAATCGCCTCTACATCTGGGTGCAATATTGGGCCGCCTGATGATAATGAATAAGCAGTCGTACCTGTTGGCGTGCTTAAAATCAAACCATCTGCACGCTGTTTATGAATAAACTTGCCATCTATCGTCACTTCTAATTCAATTAAGCGTAAACCGCTTTTGAGGACGATGTCATTGAACGCATGGTTTTCCAAAATTGTTTTACCATCTCGAATCACACTCGCATTTAGTATCATCCGCGATTCGGTTAGATGTTCACCTGCTAAAATCGCATCAATAGATTCTAACATCTCTTCAGCACGTAAATCGGTTAGGAAGCCAAAGTGCCCACGGTTAATACCAACTAATGGGATGCCACTATTTTTAAGCGCACGTGCGGCACTGAGCATGGTGCCATCACCACCCATCACAATGACTAGGTCAGCTTTTTGACCAAGAACATCAAGTGACATGGTTTTAAAACCTTCAATCTTTGCATGGTCCGCAGTATTGCTTTCGAATAGCACATCAATATTTTTGGCTTTTAAATACTGCGCCAAGTCAATCAAGTCTTTACGCATTAACTGCACGGCAGACTCTCGCATAAATTTGCCAATAATCGCAATATTGTTGAATTCTGTTTGCATGCCAGAATTTAATCACAGATAAGCAATTACAACCAGTAGCAACTGCGCACTAAATCAGGCAAAATGGTGATTCAAAACTAAATGATTGAATAAACAAGTTGGACGAACGCGCACAAATACTCCTAAAAACCCTAGTTGATCACTACGTGACTGATGGTCAGCCTATGAGCTCTAAAGCGCTTTTAAAACACTCTGGCTTAGGGTTAAGTCCAGCGACTATTCGTCATATCATGAGTGATTTAGAAGCACTCGGCTTCGTCTCAAGCCCTCACACTTCTGCTGGGCGCATTCCAACCCAGCAAGGTTACCGTTTTTTTGTTGACTCGTTGTTGAGCATGCAGCCACTGGAGTTGAAACAAATCAAACAATTGAAAAGTACATTAACCTCAACTGATCAAAGCGAACTCATTACAGCGGCAGCCTATATACTTTCTGAGCTAACCCAGTTTGCGGGCATGATCCTCATTCCAAAACGCAAAGCATTGGTCTTTAAGCACTTGGAATTTATGCCGTTGTCAGACAAACGTATTTTGGTGATTATCGTTTCCACCGATGGTAGCGTACAGAATCGCATCATCTTGAGTGATGCGCCTTATTCGGCTCCCAACCTAACAGAAGCCAGCAATTATTTTAATGCGCATTATTCAGGCCAAACGTTTGAGCAAGCACGTCATAAGCTACATGGCGACCTTCAAAAAATGCAAGTTGATATTAGTCATTTAATGACTGCTGCGCTAGAGGAACCAAACCCAAGCCAATCTAAAAACAAAGAAGAAAATGTGATTATTGCTGGGGAGCGTAATTTGCTTAATGTGGATGAATTGGCAACCAATGTCATTACTTTGCGCAAACTATTTGATGTATTTGCACAACGCTCTTCGTTGATGCAGTTATTAGATAACAGCCAAAAAGCTGAAGGCGTACAAATCTTTATTGGTGGCGAAAGTGGCTATAGTCCTTTAGATGAATGTAGCATGGTAACGTCGCCTTATCAAGTAGATGGTCAGGTCGTTGGTACGTTGGGGGTTATTGGCCCAACACGGATGGCTTATGAGCGTGTTATTCCCATTGTGGATATCACCGCTAAACTTTTATCAAATGCGCTGTCAAACAGCTAATCTTTATTAAAATCAATGATTGCCCTCAACCTCTATGACTTACTACAATCCTGAACCAGAATACAAACACGGCGACCAACTAAAAGTAGGTATTCTACTTGCCAATTTGGGCACGCCAGATGCGCCAACTGCAAAAGCAGTACGCCCATATTTAAAGCAATTTTTAATGGATAGACGCGTTGTTGAAATTCCACACTTTATTTGGTGGTGGATACTTAATTGCATTATTTTAGTGTTTCGTCCTAAAAAGTCTGCGGAAAAATATACCCAAGTTTGGATGAAGGAAGGTTCGCCTTTACTCGTACATGCAGAAAGGCAAACAAAGCTACTACGCGGCTACCTTGGTCAGAGAGTGAATTCGCCTTTTGCTATCGAATTAGGAATGAGCTATGGCAACCCAAGTATGCAAAGTGCGATTGAAAAACTTAAAGCACAGCATTGCAATAAGATTTTAGTCTTTCCACTGTATCCACAATACGCAGCAAGTAGCACTGCTGCAAGTTTAGATGCTGTTTGGAAAACGCTACTTAAAATGCGGAATGTCCCTGCAATTAGAACCATCAAGCACTACCATGACCACCCTGCTTATATCCAAGCGCTTGCTGCAAATATTCATCAGTTTTGGGAAGTGAATGGCAAACCTGAGCAACTGATTATGAGCTTCCACGGCGTACCGAAGTTTCATTTAATGAAAGGTGATATGTACCATTGTGAGTGCCATAAAACAGGCCGTTTACTCGCAGAGGCTTTAGGCTTAGATAAAGACCAGTATCAAATTGCATTTCAATCTCGTTTTGGCAAACAAGAGTGGTTAAAGCCTTATCTTGCCAATACATTAAAAATATTAGGCAAAGCAAAAACTAAGCGTATTGATGTGATTTGCCCTGGTTTTAGTAGTGACTGTCTGGAAACGCTAGAAGAGATTGCCATGGAAGGAAAAGACATCTTCCAAAGCTATGGTGGAGGCGACTACAACTACATTCCTGCTTTGAATGAAAGTGAAGCTTGGATACATGCCATAACAGACATTGCATTAGAAAATCTACAAGGTTGGGTATCTGCAGATTGGGATAATAAAGCGGCTAAAGAAGTTGCAAAAATCACTGCCTTACATGCAAAAGCTTTAGGCGCAAAACAATAAGCGGTATAATCTCGCTATTGAACTATTTTAGTGTTAATTAAGGCTTCTTTATGATTGTAAGACTATGGTAGTAATTACCGGCGGCGCAGGCATGATAGGCTCGATGATTGCTTGGCACCTTAATACCAAATACAATCAAGAAGACCTTGTCATTGTTGATGACATGATGCATGAAACGCAATGGCAAAATCTAGTTCATCGCAAGTACGACACTTACCTTGATAAAGAGCAGTTGTTTGATTGGCTAGATGGCAATGAAGAAGTGACTGCAGTTATTCACATGGGCGCCATTAGCGCCACCACTGAGCGTGACTTCAACAAACTGGTCGATTCAAATATCCAATACTCACAAGACTTATGGGGCTGGTGTGCAGAAAATGCTGTGCCATTTTTCTATGCTAGTTCTGCTGCCACTTACGGTGATGGCAACCAAGGTTACGATGATGCGTCTGTTGACAAACTAAGACCATTAAATGGATATGGTTACTCAAAACACTTTTTTGACCAATGGGTGTTAAAACAAATGGCTGACAATAAGCCATGTCCGCCTAGCTGGGCTGGCTTTAAATTCTTCAATGTTTACGGTCCAAATGAATATCACAAGGAACGCATGGCGAGTGTGGCTTTTCATACCTTCAATCAGTTCAGTGAAACTGGGACAATGAAGTTATTCAAAGGCACAAAAGCAGACATTGAAGATGGCATGCAAATGCGCGACTTTGTTTACGTCAAAGATGCAGCAGCGGTATTGGCTCACTTTTACGCAACAGCAGTTAATGGCAAGCCAACTGCTAATGGCATTTACAACATTGGCACTGGCTCCGCACGCAGCTTTAAAGACTTAGCAATAAACGTCATGAAGAGCATGAATCGTGAGCCTGATATTACCTATATTGATATGCCTAAAGACTTACAAGGTAAGTACCAATACTTTACCGAAGCCACGATGCAAAAATTGCGTGCCGTCGGTTATACCCAAGCATTTTATAGCCTAGAAGAAGGTGTTAAAGACTACGTGCAAAACTATTTAATGCAAGAGGATCAATACTGCTAATGGATTATATCGACTACCTTAAATGCGAACATACGGCGCATGCGGTCATGTTTGATGCACTTGAGCCGCTTTTTCCACAAATCAGTGCTGTTGGTATTGCAATGCAAAACAGCATCAAAGTAGGTGGAAAAATCCTACTGATGGGTAACGGTGGCAGTGCGGCAGACAGCCAACATATTGCGGCAGAAATTGTTGGGCGCTTTAAAAAAGAGCGCAAAGGTATGCCTGCTATTGCGCTCACAACAGACACTTCAATCTTAACCTCAGTCGGCAACGATTATGGTTACGATTATATTTTCGCGAGACAAATAGAAGCCCTTTGCACAGACAAAGATTTAGTCATTGGCATCACCACATCCGGCAACAGTGCTAACGTAGTAAGTGCAATGCAAGCAGCCAAAGAAATTGGCGCTACTACAGTCGGCTTCACTGGCGGCACTGGTGGCAAGCTAACCACCATTTGTGACCATAACTTAGTCATGCCATCGAATGTAACCGCACGCATCCAAGAAGCGCACATCTTTGTTGGTCATTGTTTATGTGAAATTTTAGAGTCAGATTAATTAATCACAATGTCAGACAAACTATTCAATACCGTTAAAACTTTTGGTAGCCAAGCCCAGCATGCCCTTGTGATTGGTGATGTTATGTTAGATCGCTACTTAATCGGCAATGTTGATCGCATCTCACCAGAGGCGCCTGTCCCTGTTGTTCTACTGAATGAGCAAAATGAGCGTGCCGGCGGTGCGGCTAATGTAGCAGCCAATTTAGCATTATTAGGCATCAAAACGCATATTATTGGTTGCGTCGGCAATGATGCCGAAGCCGATAGTTTAAAGAGACGCATCTCAGCAATTGGTGTAGATACGAGTGCTCTTATCAATACCAAGAATCGCCCTACCATTGCAAAAACAAGAATCTTAGGTGGCCATCAACAAATGTTGAGGCTGGACCAAGAAAGCTCAGCTGCTTTTAACGATGAAGAAGTTTGCCAAGTGCTAGAAGCTGTTACAACAGAACTTGCACGTCAACCAAGCATTGTGATTTTGTCAGACTATGCCAAAGGCTTACTCAACGATACTGTTTGTCAACAGATTATCAGCTCATGTAAAAAACAATCTATCCCTGTATTAGTCGACCCAAAAGGCAAAGACTATACGAAATACAAAGGGGCAACCGCACTCACACCAAACAAAAAAGAAACAGCAGAGGTATGTGGAACGCATCCAGATGATGCCGACTTAATTAACAAGGCGGCTGCACTCAAAGAAAGTTTGGCATTGGACTTTTTGGCCGTCACACGTGGTGAAGAAGGTATCACACTCGTTGACGATACCACTCACCAAATTGATGCTACTGCACAAAAAGTATTTGATGTTTCTGGTGCAGGTGATACGGTGATTGCAACATTGGCAGCAGGTTTAATTCATGCGCTTTCTCCAATAGAAAGCTTACAGCTGGCCAACCTAGCTGCTGGCATTGTTGTTGGAAAAGTCGGTACCATTCCTATTACGCGCGAAGAGTTGATAGAAACTCTTGCGCGCCTTCAAAGCAGCACACAAGCACATAAAGTCTGTGACTTAAACCAGCTGATAGGCAAAGTAGATGGTTGGGGGAAAACAAACCAAAAAGTTGTGTTTACCAACGGCTGTTTTGATTTACTCCATGCTGGCCATGTGACTTACTTAGAAGCGGCTAAAAAACGTGGTGACAAACTAATATTAGGCCTCAATACCGACCGATCAGTGAGTGCCATCAAAGGACCAACCAGACCAGTAGTGAACCAAGGCGATCGTGCCCGCGTGTTGGCGGCATTAGAATCAGTCGATGCTGTGATTTTATTTGATGAAGACACGCCGCTCCAGCTCATTAACGCCATCAAGCCCGATGTGATTGCTAAAGGCAGTGATTACACGATTGATCAAGTGGTTGGTGGTAAAGAGGTTGAGTCCTGGGGCGGAGAAATCGCGTTAATTGATTTAGTTGAAGGCCGCAGCACTACCAATATCATTCAAAAACTCAATAGCTAACTACTAATGTTCTCCAAAAAAATTCTAATTATGGGGCCTTCTTGGATAGGCGACATGGTGATGGCGCACAGCTTATTTCAATACCTTAAAAAACAAAATCCATCCGTTCAAATTGATGTTGCAGCACCTTCTTGGACATTGCCCTTATTAGACCGCATGCCTGAAGTCACAAGCAAAATTGCCCTGCCCTTTAAACATGGTCAACTTGGTCTAATGGAGCGCATACACTTTGGGCGTAGTTTAAAAAACAAACAATACACACAGTCTATTTCACTGGTTAATTCATTAAAATCAGCCATCTTGCCATTGGCTGCTGGCATTCCAAAGCGTACTGGATTTTTAGGTGAAATGCGTTATGGTTTTTTAAATGATATCCGCCCATTAGATAAAGCAGCGCTTCCTAAAACAGTGGAAAGATTTGTTGCACTAGGCATAAATAAAGAAAAAATCTTGCCAGCCATACCACAACCCACGTTAATTGCTGACAGTACCAATGCAAAAGTAGTTCTGAATAAGCTCGGCATATCCCTTCCAAATGACAAGGTGCTTGGCTTATGCCCAGGGGCTGAATATGGTGAAGCTAAACGCTGGCCAGTAGCGCATTATGCTGAAGTAGCTACCGCTGCATTAGACCAAGATTGGCAAGTTATATTATTTGGCTCTGACAAAGATATCTCAATCACTCAAGCCATTAATGCTCTATCGCAATCAAAATGTATCGACTTGGGTGGAAAAACAAAACTAGGAGATGCCATTGACATCATGTCGCTATGTGACACCATTGTCAGTAATGATTCAGGCCTCATGCATATTGCTGCCGCATTAGATAAAAAACTCATCGCCATATTCGGTTCCAGCAATCCAGAACACACTCCGCCGATACACCCTGATGCCGTTATAGCGTATTTAGCATTAACATGCAGCCCATGCTTTAAAAGAGAGTGCCCTATAGAAGGTGTAGGGCACATGGCTTGTTTAAATGACACCACCCCCAGAAGCATAATAAACAGAATTAATATATGAAAAAACTACTGACAGCGATTGAGCAAACAAACCCTAATCTTTTGTTTTGGTTTATTGTTGCGACGTCTATCGTACTGGCGGCACAGTTGCAAGCCATCCAGCACGGATGGATTAACCCTGATAGTGTGCTTTATTTAGAAGCTGCCAAACTAATTGTAACTGGTGATTTCCGAGGTGCTTATCAAATATTTAATTGGCCATTCTATGCTTTATGTATAGGCGGTGTAAGCAAGCTCACCAGCTTTAATGTCCACCTTTCTGCACAGTTATTAAACATGCTCTTTTTTGGAGTGGCGACGGCTTCCTTCCTTAAAATAATTCAGCTTGCAGGTGGTAAAAACTTAGCGTTATTTTCTGGGGCATTACTGCTATTTGGAAACCTATACATCGTCGGCGATGTGCTTGAAATGCTAATGCGTGATGAAGGATTTTGGGCGTTCTACCTTACTAGCTTAGTATTTTTTATAAGATTCTATCAACAGAAAAAAATCTCAGATGCACTACTATGGCAAGTTACTGCAATCATAGCTGTTCTTTTTAGAATTGAAGCAATTACCTTCTTGCTACTACTGCCATTGGTTTTCATTGTTGATAGCCAGCTTAATTACAGACAACGTGTGATTAACCTAATAAAAACATATTCAATTAGCCTACTAAGCTTGTTGATTATTTTCATTGCTATTAATACAGTTGACTCACTTAGCATCAAAAACTTCGGCCGCTTACAAGAAGTGTTTAGTATGGATTTGTGGTCAATATTTTCACATAACTTAATGAATAAATCTGCCATCATGTCAGATCAAGTATTAGGTCACTACCTTGATGAATATGCAGTTTCCGGGTTACTGCTTACATTTACATACGTAATAATAGTAAAGAATCTCACTACTTTAGGCTTAGTCAGTGTTGTATTAATTGGCATGTACCTTAAAAATAAATTCGATCTAATCAATAGCGATGTTAAGCGTGTGTTAGCAGCCACAGCAATTATTTGCCTACTAAACATGGCACTAATTATCACTAAAGTATTCGTTTTATCAAGTCGATATGTTGTTGCATTAACATTGATATTATTGATTGTATCTGCCTTATATTTAGGTTATTTATTGAAAGAGATTATTGAGAGAAGTAATAAACGAATAATATTAATTGTTTCGATTGTTACTATCATCATGTGCATATCTATCGTTAAAAATGTACTCTCAAAAAGAGATGGGTACAACTACACACAAGATGCGGTTACATGGGTAAAAGCTCGCCATGATAAACAAAGAGTATTTTATGAAGACTCTAGGATGCGCTATTATGCAGGTGAGCCATTTATTGGATCAGGCGTATATCATATTGGAGGTATAAAACTTGGGACCGATAACCTACATCAATATGATTATCTGGTACTTGAGTTTGGGGTGCATGATCAAGATAAGAAGAAAATGCTCTTGCAATCACTACCAGAATTTAATGAAGTCAAACGTTTTTACGCAAGAAAAAAGAAAAAGTACTGTGCAATTTACCACATACAATGAAGTAATAGTTCGAAAGACAATCATGAACTAACAATCAACAGCTTGCTCTATTTGGAATCACACCACTCACTTTAGCTTTAGTGGAAGAGATTTAATGTTCAATCATTATAATGCTATGACTACAATCAATGCACCAATTGCGAACTCGCATTTCAATTCCTATTACCCTCTGCGGAACACATTAGCGAATTCTATCCAACGGATTATGGCGTCTATGATGAACAGAGTAGATTAAAAAAAACTAGTCTGTTTAGAGCGGCAATTCTAAAAGAATTTTTTTACTATTGCCATTTAACAAACAACTTAATTATTGATGCCATTACCCCTCTGATGAATATCTTTAAAAATCCTGCATTTGAAATTCCATTCGTTAAGAATGGCGCGCTACTCGACATTTCTTACGCTTTTTTTTTGGTTATTACGTAAAGTTTCCCAAAAACTGATTTTCGAATTGGATGATGCTATTTTTAACAATACCGATAGCCGTGACTCAGAAACAAGACTGTCTCGCTTTATTACCACCGCCAGCCAATGCGATCATGTCTTTGCTCGCAATCAATACTTGACAGATACAGCAAAAATGTACAAAAGCAATGCGAGTGTTATCCCAACATCATTAAACACAGAAAAATACAATCGCCCAGTTGAACGTTACACAAAAGATTTTGTGTTGGTATGGATTGGTAGTCGTTCTACTAAAAAATATATTGGTAGTATATTGCAAACCATCAAATTAGCTTCAAAAACCATTCCTCACTTGAGACTAAAGATTGTTGCTGAATTTAATCTATAGAGTGACTGCTTACCCATTAATAATATCCTATGGACAGAAGCTACAGAAGCTGCGGAGATTAAAAGTGCTGATATCTGTCTAACTCCACTGCCACCAGATAACTGGGCCAAAGGGGAATGTGCTTTAGAAGTATTACAATACCTTTCTGCTGGCCTACTTGCTATTTCTTTTTCCACTGGTGCTAATGGCTATGCAGTTGAAAATTTAGAAAGTGGCTACCTTGTGGATAATGAAATCCACTGCACCCAAGCGATAATAACAGCCCACCAACATAGAGAGTAATTAACAATAATGGGGGGGGGTATGAGCAGAAAAGAGTCCTTGCTGAGTTTGATATCAATGTGGTTTTCATGCAAATTCTAAAGCAATTTGAAAAGCAACCTTTTTATGAGTTGGGATTACCCTGTGTCTTGCCAACGTAGCTTTTCTTTTTTGATGTTTGTGTAGATTGTTTGATTTAGATTTTTTTATAGAAGTTATATATACTAGGCTCTAAAGAATATTTTCATAAGAATGAGATTAAGAAATGATATTAAAGAACTATTTACTTAAGTACACGGGGATTAATTTTTTGGATCACTTTAATCTAGGTGATGACATCCAAACTCTTGCTGTTAGTAATTTAATGCCTACTATAGATGGCTACGCTTCAAGAGAAGAGTTAAATAAGGTTAAAGAAAAATGTATTGTTCCAATGTGCGGGTATTTTCTTAAAACAGAAAATTGGCCTCCCTCGTCCGCCATCAAACCTGTTTTTTACTCTTTTCATCTTAACCCTAAATCAGAATCTACAATTCTTAATAAAAGAGGTATTGAATATCTTAAAAAATGGCAACCTATTGGATGCAGAGATAAGGGAACAAGCGAAATTTTAAAAAAAAATGGAATAGAAGCCTATTATACGAAATGTGTAACCTTGACTTTCCCATTACGTAAAGTGATTCCTAAAAATGGAAGAATTTACATAGTAGGCGTAAAGAAAAGCATTTATAAAGCAATTCCAAAGACTATTGCAACAGAAGCTATAATATTTGATCAGTCTAATGTGAGGCTGCCATTATCGGACCCTAAAGTGAAGTCAGTTATGGCCGCAAGCCTAATTGAGGAGTACAAAACTAATGCTAAGTTGGTTATTACTTCTAAGTTGCATTGCGCCTTGCCATGTATAGCAATGGGTATACCAGTAGTTTTTCTTTACCCTTCAAGCAATAAAAGAAACTATAGAGTCCATATAATTAAAGAACTTATAGGCATAAACTATATTTCAGATACATTCTTTAGTAGACTAATGCCGAGTAAATTAAAATCAAATAAGATAAATTGGAATCCTGATATTGTTGATATTGAAGAATTGAAAGTAAAAATTAAAGAAGGCTTTAAGCAAAAATATGAAGAGGTCAAGAATTCAATTTCTTGAAATCGTAATCGAAACTTTAAATATTATTATTTGCAGGTTAAAGAAAAAAATTACCTCCCTAAAATAGCCTTAAATCCCATAAACGTTATGCCCACGCCTTTACGATCATTTAACCAACCAGCTATTTAACGATGGCTTTTTCCTTATACCTGAAGACGCTTCATCTGGCTAATAAACATTTGATCGTTAGGTTTAGCTAGTCTCACACCATCTTTTACTTCATAACCAAATTTAGCCTTGCCGCCAGTAATCTTTTCTTTGGATTTATTAATCTGCTTCACTTCACGAATTCTGGTGGCAATCCGTTCCTTTTCTAACGTAGCTAACGCAGACAGAAACGTAAACACAATCGCACCAATGCCGTTACCTGTTACGGTAATCCTCCCATTATTAACTGCAGCTAAAAGTAGAAACTAAGAGGCCAAAGCTAACTTTTGCTTTGGGGTCATGCCAACCAATGCCATGTGAGGTCGTTCGTGGTTTAATATCCATAGTCAACCTACGACTTCACCACTTTTTTGCCATGGCCTCCTTGAGTACGTCGGCTTGTAATTACACTTCGGCATACATTTTTTTAATCGGCGGTTTTTTCCTTCAAGTTCTTTAAATTGAAACCTTATCGAGGCATCCATGCCGCCGTACTTTGAGCGCCACTTATAGAACGTCGCTGTACTCATGCCAAGCTAGCGGGATAGCTCCGGTACTGAAATGCCAGCTTCTGCTTCCTTTAAAATCTGCATAATCTGACTGTCGGTATATCTTGGTATTTTCATGTAAAACCTCCTTAAAACATAGTAAGAAAATCCTACTTATAAATTCAATCTTTTTATAGGGGGATTACTAACTCAGCTAAAAAGGCTTAAAGCTTCACAGGCGTTATCTGCAAGTTTCGCTTACATGACTTGAATTAAGATAGGCAGATAGTATTACTTCCCAACAATTACCCTAACACGCGCATATCTTCCTCATACTTACGTAACCGTTTAAAGCTACTTAACCGCGAATAACAAGCTAGCCGCTAAAGGTAAATTGTCATATCTGAAATATCAATTAAACCAAAATTATCATTCGGCAACAATAAGATATTCACCGTATGCAAATAGTGAAACTAAATCCCTTTTGGATACAATTTTTCCAAAAAAAACCAAAGGTTTTAGCGGTTTGAAGCGTTTTTTTTGGAGTCTTCTTGCGCGAGATTACGAATCAACACACCAGATAAGGGCTAATACAAAACGGCGGTTTGGCCTTTCATTTGCAAAGAGTTGAGTGCTTTAACTTCAATCGTCGGAATAGATAAGTCAATTAATCTAGCGGCATTGCAGAAAAATATTATTGTGTATGAATAAACTCTAGTTCCGCCAAACCTGTTACTTACACGAAATATTTTGAGAAAATCACTACTTCCCAATTGTATAACTTTAATGCCAAGATGACCTTGTTCAAACACCTTCCCATCAGCACACAGCTTGTTCAAATCGCTATCTAATAGCAGTTGACTTGGGGAGAATAGCTGTTTAAAAAATGGATACATGGCTATAGCGATTGAATGTTATGGCAAGCATGAATTTTATGTTCCACACAGAAGGATTTCCAGTCTGGAATATCTGTCCAATCGCTCAAAAAAACAAAATCCAAACCAGCGCGAGTGGAAGATTCGTAATCATACTTACTATCGCCAATAAATAATGCAGGGAACTTAATATTTCCGTTTTCTTTTTCACGCGCTAGAATTTCATCTTTATTATCAGGGCTGCCAAATAGACCACTGTCAAACAAATCAACAAGCTCACGCTTATCAAATAAATCGCGAATCTCTTGTTGATCTCCTCCAGAAACAACCAACCATTTTGCATCTGGTATTTTATTTCGTAACGTATGTAAACCATCAGCGATTTCACAACGCATTAACCCCCTTTTGACTGCAAGGCTAAATGCATCTAAATACTCTTGAACCACCGTTTTTGTGGCTTTTCCTTTCAGTACTTTTTCAATGTACCAAACAAACTTAGGGTAGCGTGAAATACCACCAAATTTTACATGGTGGTCTACCAGCATTTGAGCTTGCATATCGGTGGCACCGAGCTTCTTAGCCGTCCGAAAGTAAGAGTCAATTTTCGTAATATTAGAATCGAGCACAACACCATCACAATCAAACACAATGGTTTTGTATTTTGTAACGTCAATATCCAAGCTATCTCAATTCAATGTACTTTAAAAAACAATCCATAAAAAAAGGTTTTGCACCCAAAAGTGCAAAACCTTTATTATACTGATTTTAACTATTTAAGCAGGCTTAATTGCGCTTGCCTCTTTTGCTAACTTAGTAATTTGCGCCCAGTCCTTATTAGTAACTGCATCAGCCGGTGTCAGCCAAGTACCGCCACAAACTACTACGTTTGGTAGCGCTAAAAAGTCAGGTGCTGAATCAACTTTAACTCCGCCAGTTGGGCAGAACATCACATCAGCAAAGGGACCTGCAAAGCCCTTCAGCAAGTTAATGCCCCCAACAGCAACCGCAGGGAATAACTTTAAGAAGTAGTAATCATCAGCATTCGCCATCATGATTTCTGAACCAGTAGAAACCCCTGGTAGTAATGGTAAATCAATTTCACGTGCGTATTGACCAAGCTCTGACGTATAACCAGGGCTCACAGAAAATTGACAGCCTGCATTTAATGAGTTCTTAGCATCTTGCAAGTTACGTACAGTACCAGAGCCTAAGATAGCATCAGGCACATGCTTAGCAATCTGCTCCATGGCTTCTAAAGCCACTGGTGAGCGCAATGTGACTTCAAGTACCTTAATGCCACCTTCAAGTAGCGCTTCTGCCATTGGCACAGCATCTTCTACTTTATTAATTACAATCACTGGAATTACTGGACCTTCTTTTGCTAAATCTAATGTATTCATTTTTCTCTCAATGTTTATTTAATTAATTCTTTTTATGCTTTTTACTAACCAATGGCTAAACTTTGATAATCAACTGAGAACAATGAATGCAACCGAGCGCTGGTAGTACTTTAGTACGTAAAGTGAAGGTAACGTCATTATCGCTTGATTTGCAAAGTTTAGAGCCAGGTGATGGCGCCTTCTTCTGCTGAAAGCACATTCTTACGCATCGCACCAAACAACTCACGGCCAAAGCCGTGCTCATTGCTATGGCGTTTAGCATCTGAAAGCTCTTCAGGCTCTCGTTCTTCCCACTCATCTTCATCCACCAGTACATTCACCATGCCGACTTTAGCGTTCAAGCGCACAATATCGCCAGTGCGTACTTTCGCTAATGGTCCGCCAGCTGATGCTTCTGGAGTTAAGTGAATCGCTGCAGGAATCTTACCTGATGCACCACTCATACGACCATCAGTGACAATCGCAACCATAAAACCTTTATTTTGTAAAACCGCTAATGGTGGCGTTAATTTATGTAATTCTGGCATACCATTTGCCTTAGGGCCTTGGAAACGCACAATAGCAATAAAGTCTTTTTCTAACTCACCACGATCGAATGCTTGCAGTAGCTCTTCTTGCGCATCAAATACAATTGCTGGTGCTTCAATAATATGTCTATCCTCTGGCACAGCTGAAATCTTAATCACACTACGACCTAAATTACCTTTAAGTAAACGCAAACCACCCGTCTCGCTAAATGGATGATCTGCTGTACGAACAATGAGTTCCTCAGGGCTTTCTTTAGGTAAGTCCTTCCATACCAATTTATCACCTTCTTTAGCTGGAGCTTTTCCGTAATCACGTAATCCGCCATAAGCAACAGTGAAAACATCTGGATACATATAACCTGCATCAATTAATTCACGAATTACAAAGGCTGGACCACCTGCATCTTGGAACTGATTGACGTCGGCCTTACCATTTGGGTACACGCTTGTTAATAACGGTGTTGTTTTCGCAAGATGATAAAAGTCCGTCCAATCAATGATAATGCCTGCTGCACGTGCAATCGCAACCCAGTGAATCAAGTGGTTAGTAGAGCCGCCAGTTGCTAATAAGGCAACCATAGCATTTACAATCACATGCTCATCAACGAGACGTCCAATTGGTGTGTAGTGATTTTTCTTCGTGTTCTCTAGCACCATTTTAACTGCTTCGCGCGTTAACAGCTCGCGCATGCCATCGTGTGGATGTACAAAAGCTGAGCCTGGCACGTGTAGCCCCATGGCTTCCATCAGCATTTGGTTACTATTCGCTGTACCGTAGAAGGTACAAGTGCCCGGACCATGATAGGCCGCCGACTCTGACTCTAGTAGCTCTTCACGGCCGATTAAACCCTGTGCATATTGCTCACGCACTTTAGATTTTTCTGTGTTATCAATCCCGGTACTCATTGGGCCTGCTGGTACAAATACGCATGGCAAATGGCCAAACTGTAATGCGCCAATCAATAGACCCGGCACGATTTTATCGCATACGCCTAATAGCAATGCTGCATCAAACACATCATGAGACAAAGCAATTGCTGTACTCATCGCAATCGTATCACGACTAAACAAAGATAGCTCCATACCTGGCTCACCCTGCGTAATTCCATCACACATGGCAGGCACACCACCTGCCACCTGTGCGGTAGCGCCATATTTATTCGCTTCGTTCTTAATAATATCTGGGTAGTTAAAATAAGGCTGATGGGCTGATAACATTTCGTTATAAGCCGTAACAATACCAATATTGGGCGCTTTCTCTACCACAATCTTTAACTTGTCATTGGCTGGCATGGCTGCAAAAGCATGTGCAACATTAGCACAGCCTAGACGGTCAACACCGCGGTCACGGTTTGCGATCTTTTCCATACGTTCTAAGTAAGCAGTACGCGTAGGACGGCTTACTTCAATAATTCGTTCGGTAACTTCGATATGGGATTGTTTCATACTTGGCTCAGCTCACTTTTGATACTGCAAACTACACAGTTTTTAAATTATCCAGGATTCAATTATCGCTCAAAACAGGGAATTTCGTCAAATCAAGATACACCTGTCGAGTGAATTATTTTTTTAAATTAATGACTTATCGCCACCTAAAGCAACGTGTTGCGCTACTTCTTGGTGACTAATACATCTTCCAGCATTAAATACTCTAAATCACAGCCGTAAAACATATTAAGCGCATCAGTTGGGCTACAAATCATTGGCTCGCCTCGACGATTCAGCGATGTGTTCAAGACAACAGCACTACCGCGCAGCTTTTCCAAATGGTCAATCAGCTCGTAATAACGTGGGTTTGTCTCATGCGTCACCACTTGCGCCCTTGCCGTACCATCTTCATGCACCACTTCAGGAATGCGATCATTCCATGCTGGATTCACATCAAAAGTAAACGTCATATATGGCGCTGGATGGTCAGTTTGCAACAAATCTTCCGCCACTCTATCCAGCATACTTGGACAAAATGGACGCCAGCGTTCACGGTATTTAATCTGTGCATTAATACGGTCAGCCACACCTGGGTAGCTGGGGTCACCCAAAATACTACGACAACCAAGTGAGCGCGGACCAAACTCCATACGGCCTTGGAACCAAGCTAAAGGATGACCAGCTGCCAATAATTCTGCTGCTTTTTGTGGAAAGTTATCAACTTTAGTAAAGATCGGCTTTTCTAGGTGTGCTTTACAAGCAGCAACACATTCTTCGCTAGAGAATTTAGGCCCTAGGTAAACATGTTCCATCTTATGAATCTTCTCACCTGCACTACTAGCCGCAAAAGTCGCAGCACCTAGCGACGTACCGTTATCACCAGAAGCTGGTTGAACGAATAATTCTTTCACATACGGCAAGCTGATAATACGTTGATTCAACTTCACATTCAGAGCTACGCCGCCAGCCATGACAATCTTGCCTGTCTCGCGAATAATATCGCCTAGATAATATTCAATCATTTCTAGCGCTAACTTTTCTAGCAAGGCTTGAATGGAAGCTGCATAGTGAATGTAAGGGTCATCAATTTCATCCCCTTCACGTTTTGGGCCTAAGCGTTTAATAAGCTCAGGCGTGAAGTAGTAACCTTTGCCATTTTCTTTATAGCGACGAATGCCGACCACATTCACCAGCTTGGTATTAACCACTAACTCGCCATCTTCGAATTTAGCTAAATCTGACAAATCATATTTTGTCGCATCGCCATATGGCGCCATACCCATGACTTTAAATTCGCCATCGAGCATATCAAAGCCTAGATATTCCGTCATTGCACCATAAAGACCGCCTAATGAGTCAGGGTCATAAAACTCTTTAATCTTATGAATCTTGCCATTCTCGCCATAGCCAAAGAAAGTAGTCGCATACTCACCTTTGCCATCGATGCCAACAATGGCTGTTTTTTCTGCAAATCCACTTAAGTGGTAAGCGCTAGAAGCATGGGCTAAATGATGTTCTAGTGGGACAAACTTCGCATTAGAAAGTCCTAACTCAGCCATTAAAGCCAGCGACTTATCTCGGTTACGCCTAAAACGACGGTTGCCATTAAAAATAGCATCCAAAGCACGGTCAGGTGCATACCAATGTCGTTTAGCAAAATGCCAACGCGCTTTGCTGCTTAATGGAATTTCAGCGTAAGGGAAGGCAACAATATCAACATCTTCAGGCTTGATATCTGCTTGCTTTAAACAAAACTTTGCCGCTTCGTAAGGGAATTTATTTTTCGCATGCTTATCCCGAATAAACCGTTCTTCTTCGGCCGCTGCAATTATTTTTCCATCAACCAAAATAGCGGCAGATGCGTCATGGCTTAAAGCGCCAGATAAACCCAATACAATCATGTCATTTAACTTTATATAGTGATTCTAATATTTGTGCCGCTTGCAATGGTGTATGGTCGGCATAAACAACTTTAAATACTTTAACAAACGCATTATACAGGGAAGGAGTCTCTTTCCAATTTTGCATAAAGCGATTAATGTCTCGCACATGTCCTTTTTGGGCCGCCGCAGCGCTTTGATGTTGTTGCATGCTGTCTAAATCAATCAATAAAGATTGTCCATCAGCCAGCACTTTAATGTTCGTGGCCTTCATATCGCCATGCGATAGCTTGAGCAAATATAAACGATAAAATAATTGAACCGCTTGTTTAACTGCCTTAGCACGCAAAACCTTACCGCTTGTCTGCTTAAAAAACACATCCATATCAAGCGCATCAACATATTCGGCTATGAAGTATGCCTTACCTCTTAAACCAAACCATCGCGTCTCTATTAACGCGACAGGTTTTGCTGTTGGTAAGCCAAGCAACTGAAGTCGGTGTGCATTCCCCCACGAAATAGACGCTCTTGTCCTCCTAAAAACACGCCCAACCCCGTGCCAAAAACCCTTAATGTTGTAACGTTTAATCACCGCATCAAGTGACCCTATTCTGGCAAATGCAACTGTACACGTATTACCATTTTTAATGACATTGCCAAGCGGAAAGTAGGCGTCAAGCTCAGGTATCGTTTGTGGGAAATCATCTGTTAGATACCGTGCACTTATTGCGAAAAATGCAAGCTTAACTTTATTCACAGCAACATCTGTACACTGCCTAAATACTTTTTTATCAGCATAGGCTGTCGTAGCCTTATGTCTAACAACATCAATATTGGATTTAACTGCATTAACGTTAAGCGGTAACTGCCATGGCCTTGCATTAGCATAGCTTTCCAACAAAGCAGAAAGATGTACATCTAAGGTTAATACATCAAACTTTGATAATAGTTGGGAAAGATTAGCATGTGCTTTTTTCAATGGCAGCTTTTCAAAGTGTCTAATTCCATCACCATCAATGGTGTAAATAGCATCGTACTGAATGAGAAAGTTTTTCAAATACATATCTGTTTGTATCAAGCCAGCTTCATGATGTTTTGCAACAAGCTCTACAAGCTGATGTGCAAGCTCAACGCGGACAAACTCATTGGCATCATTCCAAACACCCTCTACGTTTTCCGATGGTGAAATTGCTTCAAAGATCACCACATAAGCTTGGTGCTGTGGTAGTTTGCTTTGTTTCAAAATGGTTGGTGTTAATAGCTTTGCATGCTGCAATACCTCAATCCCACGTACATCACGTAAAGCATACTGCGTTGCTCTTCCTCCAAAAAACAATTTGGCATAAACGTGTTTATCTTGCCACATTGCCTTACAAACACAGCGCCGATTTGGCACGCAGCGCACCACCTCTAGTGAGGTTAAGGCACTCGTATCATCTAGTGCAACTGTTGATGCATTGACACCAAAACTGGCTAATAAACTGGCATTATCTTTTTGCATTCGATTTAACCACCTAGCGACGTGCTGATCGTTTTAAGATTAATCGACATAACAACCGCAAAGATGTTGTCAATCGTTTTGTTTCAAAATACTGTAAGAAAAAATACATGCGATCGCTACGTGACCAATATTCTGCATGACGATTCAATGCAGACAAATCGAAATATGTTCGATAGAAAGATAAAAAACTGAATCGTGCTTTTTCTAAATCAATTAAAGCAACCTCAGGTTGCGTATCGGCATTTTTAACAAAGATATGTTTTGAATATAGCGCCCTATGTGACAAGCCTGTATCGTGGAAATCATGCAAAGCATTGGCAACAGATTTAAGTAGTGTTCTTTTTTGCTGTCGAGTATTAGCCCTGTTCGCAAACCAATCTTGTGTAACAACATCTAGGGGTTCAAAATCAAGCAATGTTTCTGTCGCCAAAATAGCACAGAATTCGCCCTCAATAGTCTGCTCGCCATAACACACCACTTTAGGTGCTTTGACATGATTTTTCTCTAAAAACGTTAGCCGTTTCAACTCTCGCCGAAAAGTGGGCTCACCTGTAAAAGGGTGCAATAAGGTTCTACGGCCATGATTTTGCTGTTTCTTTACAAAAGTGCTTAATACGCCACCATCAGTGGCCAGCTTCAATTGCCCTACACCACTCCAACCACCGCGCCGGTGATTAGGCTCCTCAAACCAGTCTATGTGTTTATTCCACAATGGTTCAAACCCATCTAATTGATGTTCTGCAAATATCTGCTGGTAAAGTTTAGATTGAAACAATTAAGCGCATCACATAAGTTGTTAAGTCTAAGCATTATATCAGCAGGCAATGCATTGCTCATCTTTTCGATTATAATGTACATCTATGCTATCACTGTTGTTCAAATATTGGGGGCGGCTTCCGCTGCCTTTACTACATGGTTTAGGCCGAGCCTTAGGCCGTTTATTGTTCCATACCATGCCAAAAGCCAGAGAATTAGCAGCTAAAAACATTAAACAAAGCCAGCTATCTCCAACGGCTATAAAAGAAGCTGTGCAGCAGAACTTCATCAACCTTGGTGAGTTGATATTAGAAACACCTTATATCTGGCAAACAAATAATAAAAAAACAAAAGAAATCATCCAACCCATCAGCGGGTGGGATGAAGTCGAGGCAGCCATCGCTGCTAAAAAAGGTATTATTTTTTTAACCCCTCATATGGGCTGTTATGAAGTGGTCTTTCACTATTGCGCTTTGTACTTCCCCGTTTCAGTGCTTTACCGTCCTCCAAAAAAAAAATGGCTCCAGCCCTTTGTTATTCAGGGGCGTGAACGTCCGAATTTTAGCTTAGCAGAAGCCAATGCTACTGGCGTAAGAACACTGGTTAAAGCCCTTAAGAGGGGAGAAGCGATTGGCATTCTACCGGACCAAGTGCCGAATGCCGGTGATGGCGAATGGGCCGACTTTTTTGGTAAACCGGCATATACCATGACGCTTGCGACTAAGTTGGCTGAAAAAACAGGCGCTACCATAATCATGCTATACGGTGAGCGGTTAGCTAAAGGTCAAGGCTATGTTTTGCACTGCACTAAAGTAGATTCGATTAATACGGTAGCGCTACTGAACAAGGCCGTTGAAAAGCAAATCAAGCAACGCCCTGAGCAATACAACTGGCATTACCATCGGTATAAAGTGAGAAGGAAGGCAAAGGAAAAACTACAGCAAGACCACGCATGATAACGATGGGCGATGCCTATGTAACATCTATGGCTTAAGCCTATCTCGCTCTGATTGCAGTTTTGTTTGAAATTTCTTACTATTAAATTTAGCGTTAAGTGCTTTCGCTCTATGTGCTACTTGCTGCCAAAACTGTTCATCTTGTGGCTGATAGTGTCGTTTAAAGCGTAAATAATCCTTTGCCGTCAGTACCGTATCCATCGCAGAAAAATACAATGCCGCGATATCTTTCATATTAGCCTTATTAGAAGGCTTTTCATGTATTAAAGCGCGATGTAAATCGATTAAATACAACTGCAAGTTTGATGCTTCATTGTGCAAACATAAGTGGCATAAATAGAAGTCTCGATGGTTAACACCATGTTCATGTATATTTCTGGCCAACTTCGCTACAGCAATAACCAAGTGACGTTTATAGCGTGCATCTGGTGGGTTTTCTTTCCAAGTAGCACACAACTCCTCTAAAGAAGTAATATCACCTAAATCTTCTGTTAATAAAAACGATTGGATATTAGCAGGGTTGATGCCACGCTGCCCATAAGCAACCACCCGCGTTGTGGCAATGCTCAACGAGGTTACTTTATGAATGGCGTTCACTTCTACCATGGCACCCAATATTGGCTTTTTCAACGAAATGATATTTTTAACAATTTCGCTCCAGCCCACACCAAAATGTTGCTTAATAAAGTAAGACTTTCCTAACAGCTCAACTTGGCTGGTTTTACGTCCTGGCACGGCGCGAAAGGCCTTTCCTTTCAAGGCCATTGCCTTAGCAAAAGTAACGGACTTCTCGCCGCCGCCTAACGCTTTACGTAATGCAGCCGGCATCTTAAATATCGGTTTTGGGGTGTATTTCATTGTTTTAGCCGCCACGCTTTGCTTGTTTTTCTTCTGCCAACTGAATCAATATAAGCGCTTCTGCACTACCATCATTGGCTTGCATGATGTTTTTTGTATACGCTAGACCGCTCTTACCCCATTTCGGTTTTGATTTAGCTCCTCTTGCCAATGCTTCTCGCATTTTCAAGAACTCAGCATTAAACTTAGCCTGATCAAAAGGTATCGCTGAGACCAATCCAGCATCTGCATCGGCAACATGATTCGCGTAACCACAGCTTTCAGTAACCAACATCGGCGCGCCACAAGCCATACCTTCCAAAATCACTAAGCCAGTATTTTCTCGATAAGCTGGATGCACACACACATCGGCACCTTGCATTAATTGCGGGATATCTGTTCGGCCCTTAGAAATCACAATGTGTTCGGCTACGCCTAGCTTTTGAGCCATCGCTGCAAATTGTTTAGGATTATCTTGCCCCACCGCCACTAGCCTTGTACTAACGCGTAGTTTTTCAGGCAGTTCCGCTAAAGCCAGAATGGCGCGATCTAGCCCTTTCATCGAAAAGCCAGACCCAGTCAGCATATAAACAAAGTCGGTTGCACCAAAATCAAAAGCCTGCCTTAAGTGCTTCCGCATCTGCGTTTTAACGCCTAAAGAAAAACGCTCAGGTGATAAATATGGCGGAATATAATGAAAGCGCTTATCTTGCAAACCATACCATTTTTGAAAGTGCGGCTTTTCTGTCAAGGCAACGGCTAATACATGCGTTGTTGACTCTGCTGAGAAAATCGCCTTTTCACAAGCCGCAAACCACTTTGTTCTTGGCATTAATCGGTACAAAACGCTCCGTTGCGTTTGGGCTCTTTCAATAAAACACGGATCTGCCGCAAAATGTGCGTCCAAACCCGCCATTCGGTTATAGCCAAAAGTATAATCAAAGTGATTTTTTTGAATGTAGTCAAATGTCGCTTGAATAAACTTTTTATAACGCTGAAAGTTAAACCAGCCTTTCTGTGGCAATACATGAATCGCCATGCCTTTGGGCGCTTCGCCCTGCCAACTCAACGTAAATACTTCTACCGTATGGCCGCGTTTAATCAACTCATGCGCTGTGCGT
>JBLIIL010000028.1:0-26910 GCA_047634755.1 Methylophilaceae bacterium | reverse complement strand
GCTGTTGCGGTGTTGATTGTAACTTGCCCTTGTGCGCTATCGTTAGCGACCCCAGCGGCGATGTTAACGGTATCAGGTAAGTTGGCACGTTCAGGTGTGTTGGTACGCAAGATGCAGGCATTAGAAGCATTGACGACGGTTGATACGGTTGTGTTTGATAAAACGGGTACGTTGACCTTGGACAAAATACAGGTTGGCAATATTACAACGACATCAAGTGTGACAAAAATAAAGGCGTTACATTTTGCCAGTGAGATGGCGCGCCATTCATTACACCCGGTATCACGCGCATTGGTTGCGGCGGCAAAAGACAATGCTGAAATTGCAGCAACAGTCATTAACAAAAACACTAAGCTGGTGCGAAAAGTAACAGAAGTGTCTGGTGGTGGGCTAACTGCAGACTCAGCATTAGGCGTGTTGAAATTAGGCAATGCAAGATTTTGTGGTTTGTCTGAAGCGGATATGCAAAAGATAGATGGCTCAATGGTACATTTAGTTTCTGATAAAGGCTGGCGAGCAAGTTTTGAAATAATTGAATCGATTAAACCAGATGCGGCCGCCTGTGTACGTAAAGTCACACGAGATGGTTTGCAGGTTGAAGTATTATCGGGCGATAAATTAGCTTCTGTTCAACGAGTAGCGAATGAAATAGGTATTCAGCATGTATTTGGTGATTGTAGCCCGCAAGATAAGTTGGCACATATTCAAGCCTTACAGCAACAAGGTAAAAAAGTGCTGATGGTGGGCGATGGCTTGAATGATGGTCCCGTACTGGCCAGTGCACATGCTTCGATTGCGATGGGGCAAGCGGTGCCATTAGCGCAAGCGCAGTCTGACTTTGTGGCGATGAGTGGTGAGCTTGAGATGGTGACTGATTTAATCACACAAGCAAAATGGACGATGCGCATTGTGAAACAGAATCTTACATGGGCGGCGACTTATAACGCTGTCTGTGTGCCGCTTGCTATTGCTGGGATGTTGCCCGCATGGTTGGCTGGTTTGGGGATGGCGCTTAGCTCGTTGTTAGTTATTTTAAATGCGGCACGTTTAGCAAAAATTGATAAAATAAAGGCATAACATGAATATTCTCTTCTTACTCGTTCGCCTTTCAGTTGTTTTGATTTAAGCCATTTTTGGAGGATTATGGTGGGTAATATATTCAAGACAGTTTGAAGGTGTCGATTCAGAAGGTGAGTGTATTTTGCACGAAGATTGATTTGTATCAAGTCGAGGGTGGGGGGCTTAAGCACAATCTACCAATTAATTTCAGAAAATAGGTTTAAAAATGAAAAAATTAGTAAGTTAATCAATGACTTATCACGATACTACGGTAAGGAAGTTTTCTATTATGGCGGTCGTTGGGATGTTGGTCGGTGTGATTATTGCCGCTCAACTTGTTTGTCTTCGTATTAAAACCAGCTTTCGATATAAGGCAAATAGAAGTCATGAGTTTCTGGCGCAGCACCTTGAACGGTACAAAGAGCAGATGCAAAAGTGCTTGCTCTAGTCAATATTTTTTGCATGGGCCAGCCATGTAGAAAACCTACCATACAGATGGCTGAAAAAGCATCGCCCGCACCGACAGTATCGATTAGTGCTGAGTTTAGCGCTTGGCCTTTTGCTTTTTCTTCACCCTTTTCGGATAATACCCAAGCGCCATGCTCACCGCAGGTTACAAACAAGTATTGAAGGGCAAACTTTTTAAGCAGAAATAGAGCACGATCTTTATCATTGCTGCATACAGGTTCAAACATGTCACAGATAATTTTCAACTCTTCTTCATTAGTTTTAACAATTTCTGCTCGTAATAATGCACGTTGAATGGTGTCTTTGTTATACCAAGGTGCACGTAAATTGATGTCTAAAAATCGAGGACATTTGACATTATTTAAAAAAGCATCTAAGGCCAAGCTTGACTTGGCACTACGTTGCGCCAAAGTACCAAAGTAAGCGATGTCAGGTTGTGTAATTAAATTAGTAGGATGAATATGATCGTAAGCCTGGTTAGGCTCAATCTCAAAACGATGCTCACTATTTTCCATGTGTACGATGACTTGGCCTGTGGGATAAGTGGAGTCAAGTTGAATGGCATACTGATCAATATCGAGTTTTGCTAACTCACTAAAGAGTGTTGCCTTCAGCGGGTCATTACCGACTCTAGAAATCAACAGTGGGTGTTGCTGGAGTGCACGCAAATGCCTAGCCACATTATAAGGTGCGCCACCAAGCACTGTGGAATCTGCAAAAATATCGGCTAATATTTCTCCAAAAATTGCGATGGTAAATGGGGCACTTTTAAACTGGTTATACATTTTGCTTTATTTAAGCCGTTGTAAACTATGTTGAAATTGTTTACAAAACAATGTGTTTATCGGTGATGCTCTTAGAATTCAACCATATCAAATTCTGCTTTGGGTGCGCCGCATTCAGGACACATCCAGTTGGGTGGCACATCTTCCCATTTAGTGCCTGGCGCAATCCCATCCTCTGGCCAGCCTTTTTCTTCATCGTAAATTAAACCACATACGTTACAAATCCAAGTTTTCATGATCTCTCCTTTAAAGCGTATAGTGTATTTTAAGGTAAATTCGTGTGTATTAGTCGGTAGTGACATTAAAATGAGGCAGAAAAAAAGGCCACATAAATGAGGTCTTTAGTTAAGATCATTATTCATCACCTTGTTCCAAGCTTTAATAAAATCACGGATAAAAACACGATTACTATCTTGGCTGGCATAAACTTCCGCAATCGCTCTTAGTTGTGAATTAGAACCAAAAACCAAATCAACAACTGTCGCTGTCCATTTTTGTTGTTGAGATGTTCTATCAAAACCTGCTAATACACCTTCGGTTTCAGATGGTTGCCATTTGGTTTCCATATCTAATAAATTCACAAAAAAGTCATTGCTTAATACGCCCACTTTATCGGTTAAAACACCATATTGCGTACCGCTAACATTGGTGTTCAACACGCGCAGGCCTCCAATCAATACCGTCATTTCTGGCGCAGTTAGTTTCAGCAATTGCGCTTTATCTAATAACAATTGCGCCACTGGTATTTGCACGCCCTTTTTCACATAATTACGAAATCCATCAGCCAGAGGTTCTAAGTAACTAAATGATTCAACATCTGTTTGCGCTTGTGAAGCATCTGCACGCCCTGGTGTAAATGGAACTTTCACCTGTTCATCAGCTTGTTTGGCTGCTTCTTCGATAGCTGCTGTGCCACCGAGTACGATTAAGTCTGCAAGTGATACATGCTTGCCAGCGGGTTTTGCTGCATTAAAATCTTTTTGGATGGCTTCCAATGTATCAATGGCTCTAGCAAGTGCCGTTGGTTGATTCACTTCCCAATCTTTTTGTGGCGCTAAACGAATACGAGCACCATTAGCACCACCGCGCATATCAGAACCGCGGAAAGTAGAAGCTGAAGCCCACGCTGTTGTCACCAACTGTGAAATAGTTAAATCTGAAGCAAGGATTTTATCTTTCAGTGTTGCAATATCTTGTTCATTGATTAACGCATGCTTCACAGCAGGAATCGGGTCTTGCCAGAGATAAGTTTCTGTTGGCACTAAATGGCCAAGATAACGCGATGCAGGACCCATGTCGCGATGGGTTAACTTAAACCAAGCTCGTGCAAAAGCATCTGCAAATTCTTGTGGATTCTTATGAAAATAACGAGAGATTTTTTCGTAAGCAGAATCCATGCGCAAAGCTAAATCCGCGGTTGACATCATTGGTGCATGTCGTTTGTCTGAGTTATGCGCATCAGGTACGGTATTCGCTGCTTCTGCATTTTTTGGTGTCCATTGTTGAGCACCTGCTGGACTTTTGGTTAGTTCCCACTCATATCCAAACAAAATACTAAAGTATCCATCATCCCATTGAGTTGGGTTGGTGGTCCAAGCCCCTTCAAGACCACTAGTTGTCGTATACTCGCTATGACCAGTGCCAGTATTGTTCATCCAACCAAAACCTTGATCTTCAATATTGCCTGCCTCAGGCTCTCTGCCCAAATGACTTTCTTCAACGGCGCCATGGCATTTACCAAAGGTATGACCACCAGCAACTAACGCTACCGTTTCTTCATCATTCATAGCCATGCGATTAAAGGTTTCACGAATGTCGCGTGCTGAAGCAACGGGGTCAGGGTTGCCATTGGGACCTTGTGGGTTCACATAGATTAAGCCCATTTGTACCGCACCTAAAGGGTTATCTAATTCACGATCACCATGATAGCGTTCATCGCCTAGCCAAGTAGTTTCCGGGCCCCAGTCGATATCGTCTTCTGGTTCCCAAAAATCTTCGCGACCACCAGCAAATCCAGCTGTTTTTAAACCCATAGAATCTAGTGCAACATTGCCTGCAAGAACCATTAAATCAGCCCAAGAAAGTTTATTACCATATTTTTGTTTGATTGGCCAAAGTAAGCGACGTGCTTTATCAAGGTTACCGTTATCAGGCCAACTATTTAGAGGTGCAAACCGTTGATTGCCAGTCCCTGAACCGCCACGTCCATCATATACGCGATAAGTGCCGGCGCTATGCCAAGCCATACGAATAAAGAAAGGGCCATAATGACCATAGTCAGCAGGCCACCAATCTTGAGAGTCTGTCATTAAGATGTGTAAATCACTTACAACGGCATCTAAATCAAGATTATTGAATGCATCTTTGTATTTAAAAGCGGTATCCATCGGATTCGACAGGTTGGAATGCTGATGTAAAACTTTGAGGTTTAATTGCTCGGGCCACCACTTGCTATTACTGCTGTTGCCAACTAATGTTTGCTTATTGGCTGTGTTCGAGAATGGGCATTTTGATTCCGTTGTCATTTCGGTCTCCTTAATATTAGTAGAGGTTAATCTATTGCAGCATAGGCTGAAAATACTTCATTAAATATCTGTTTTAGTTCATTAAGGTACATATATAGCATAAACCTTTCCCCTTATTTGTATATAAAGAACTTCATTTTATCCGCTGGAATTTCATTTGTAAAATTGTATATTGTTATAAACTTGATAAATAATTATTATCAATATATGATTAAAGATAAATAGATACTAGGGACCTTAAATGACCTTAAATGAGCTTAAGTTTGTCGTCGCTGTTGCGCAAGAGCTAAACTTTAGACGCGCAGCAGAAAAGTGCTTTGTTACACAACCTGCTCTGAGTTTGGGCATTAAAAAGTTGGAAGAAGAGCTGGGTGTGATTATTTTTGAGCGTAGCCGAAGTGAGGTGACGCCCACTGAAATTGGTGAACAGCTTATTCAGCAAGCAAATGTTATTTTAGAACAATCTAGTCGTTTAAAAGAAATGGCTAAGCTGGGTACAAATCCGCTGAAAGGCATATTTAAGCTGGGCATGATTCATTCGGTTGGTCCTTATCTGTTGCCAGAGATTATTCCTATTTTACGGTTGAGTGTGTCAGAAATGCCATTAGAAGTAGAAGAAAATTTAACGGCAAATTTAGAAATGCAGCTAAAAAATGGGGTGATTGATGCCGCCATTATCGCCCTACCATTTGATTTGCCTGGGGTAGAGGTGAGAACCTTATATGATGAAGAGTTTTCTGTTGTGGTTCCGGCCAATCATCATTGGGCCAATAGAAAGTCGATTAAACCTAAAGAGTTGTCGGAAGAAAAAGTATTGTTGCTTAACAGTGGCCATTGCTTTAGCAATCAAGTGACACAAGCGTGCCCTGAGTTGTCGCGCAAAGGAGAGGTCTTGCAAGGGAATTCGTTGGAAACGATTCGTAATATGGTTGCGTCTAATTTAGGTGTCACTGTATTGCCATCAACAGCAACAATTGCTAAATATGAGAACCCTTTGTTGAAGGTGATTCCGTTTACCAAACCGGTGCCAATGAGACGTATCGCGATTGCTTGGCGCAAGAGCTTTGTGCGCATCCAAGCAATTGAGAAATTAGTAGAAGCGATTAAGCAGTGCAACCACGCCAGCCTTGAAAAAGCTTAAGTTTAGAATGGCTGGGGAAAGAAAGGACAGAAAAGCGGACTAGTATAATAATAAGATGCGATAACTCGCTACACTAGCTTCATCGACACGAAGTGCTATTTTAATATTAGCAATTTCGTGTGGCGCCAGTCCTTCCGCTAATTTTTTCTTAGAGACTAAATAATCTTTTGGTTTGATCAGCTTCTTAATCACAGGCGTATCATCACTATCCGTTAGTGTGAGCTCAATATTAGGGTAAGCTTGTGAGTATGTGGCATTGTTTTGTAGTGAGCTAGAGAAATTGATAACTGCTTGATAAGCATCATCTTCTTGCATATCTGAATTACCAATGCTAATTAAATCTAAATTTTTCGGCAAATCAATCGTACAGTTTAACTTTTTACAAGCCCTCTCAAGGGCTGGTTTTAACTGTGGGTATTCAGAAGCAATTTTCGCGCGTAAAAAATAAACGGATAGCCCAATAAAAACGAGTAGGAGTAATAGGCTAATCAGGATTGATAAGAAAGAATACTGACGTGGTTTTTTATTATTCTTTTCCTTAACCCCATCAAGATTCAGCACAGTCTCAGGCGCCTCTTTTTCTGCTGTAGGGCCAACCGTGGCTGCTGGCTGAACAGTAATATAATCAACATCGCCATTTGAGTTGGTACTACTTACTTGAGGCGCTAACGTTTCTTTAGTGGCTGTTACATCGGAGCCTGTGTCAAACGGAGCCGTTTTTACTGCAGGCAATGGGTTAACTGGTGGCGTGTTTTCTGCTGATGTCGTTTCTACAGCAGCCTGATACTCATCAGCGCTGGAGATGTCATCACATACTTCAGTCAGTCTGTCTGAAGCATTAAATACATGTTCACAGCTGCCACATTGCACCTTCCCTCCATAAGCTGCTATTAGCTCATCATTGAGTAGAAATTGCGTGTCACACTGAGGGCAGGAGGTAATATAGTTCATTTTTTAATGCCAGTTAGCAGTATCCATGCATCTTTTTGAGTTGGGGCATCCATTGTAAACCATTCAGAGTAACGAGCAATCAGTACTTCCGTTTGCTCTTCTAATATCCCTGACAATGCTATTTTACCACCAGTCTTACAATATTTTGCTAATGCGGGTGCTAACACCATTAATGCGCTGGATAAGATATTCGCAAGGACGATATCAAATGTTTGATTACCAAAGTCATTGGCATCGTAAAAATCGATGTCAGTCGTTTCATTTTGTTCAGCATTAAAGTGGCTTGAAATCACTGCTTGTTCATCAATATCAACACCAACAGTATTGTTTGAACCCAGCTTTTTAGCCGCAATCGCTAAGATGCCAGAGCCGCACCCATAATCCAGTATATCCGCTCCATGTAAGTTACTTTGCTGCGTTAGCCATTCTAAACATAAGTGCGTGGTTGGATGGCTACCTGTTCCAAAAGCCAGACCAGGGTCTAAAATAATGTTAATCGCATCTTCATTTGGACTCGTATGCCAAGTCGGCACAATCCAAAGTTTATCGGTGATGTGAATCGGATCAAATTGCGCTTGTGTTGCCCGCACCCAGTCTTGTTCTTCTATGGTCTCTGTTATATAGCTAAACTGTGGGATTTGGGTTTGTGTTTGCAGTGCCTGCAATAATTTAGCGACATCAGTAGATTCATCCAGCATGGCCGTTACAATATTTTGCTGCCAAATACCAGGTAGCGGATCGCCAGGCTCACCAAAGATAGCTTGCTCAGATTGGGTTTCTGCATGCGCGTCTTCAATGCTGGCAGAAAGTGCACCAAGCTCCATTAGCGCGTCACTAATAGACTCCGCATTTTCATCATTTGCTTGGATTTTAAGTAACAACCAAGCCATGATTATTTACTTGAAATGCCTAGCTTCTCTTCAAGGTAGTGAATGTTAGTGCCACCAAGGTGGAAGGCAGCATCAGCCATTAAATCTGCGTGCAATGCTATGTTAGTTTTAATCCCTTCTACTGACATTTCAGATAAGGCAATACGCATGCGGGCGATGGCTTGTTCACGCGTTGCGCCGTAGGTAATCAATTTACAGATCATAGAATCGTAATGCGGTGAAACGGTGTAACCACCATAGGCATGGGTATCAATACGCACACCTGGCCCACCAGGCATGTGGAAGCGATCAATTTTGCCAGGAGATGGTATAAACGTATAAGGATCTTCAGCATTAATACGGCACTCAATTGCATGACCATTTAATTGCACATCTTTTTGACGGAAGCCTAGTTTTTCACCTGCAGCAATATTGATTTGTTGTCTGACTAAATCAATGCCAGTAATCATTTCTGTTACAGTATGCTCAACTTGCAAGCGCGTATTCATTTCAATAAAGAAAAATTCACCATTTTCATATAGAAACTCAAAAGTACCAACGCCATGATAGTTAATTTTACGGCAGGCTTCAGCACAACGATCACCAATTTTGTCGCGTAACTTAGTCGCTAATAGTGGGGATGGCGCTTCTTCAATCACTTTTTGATGACGGCGCTGCATAGAGCAATCGCGATCACCTAAATAAACAGCATTGCCAAATTTGTCCCCCAGCACTTGAATTTCAATATGACGCGGGTTTTCTAAATACTTTTCCATGTACACGACAGGGTTGCCAAAAAAGCTTTCTGCTTCTGCTTTTGTCATGTTGACCGCATTCACCAATGCGGCCTCGGTATGCACAACGCGCATACCGCGACCACCGCCACCGCCAGCTGCTTTGATAATGACTGGGTAGCCTACTCTTTTAGCTGTTGCTTTCATGATGGCAGGATCATCTGACAATTCGCCATCAGAACCTGGCACACAAGGAATGCCCGCTTTTTTCATCGCTTCTTTGGCAGAAACTTTATCTCCCATTAAACGAATCGTTTCCGCTTTAGGGCCAATAAACGTAAAGCCGCTTTGTTCTACGCGTTCTGCAAAATCAGCATTTTCAGATAAGAAACCATAGCCAGGATGAATGGCTTGCGCATCAGTGACTTCTGCGGCACTGATGACAGCAGGAATATTAAGGTAACTCAGTGTAGAAGAGGCCGGGCCAATACAAACAGACTCATCTGCCAGCTTTACATATTTAGCTTCTTTGTCAGCTTCGGAATGCACTGCAACGGTTTTAATACCCATCTCACGACAGGCACGTTGCACGCGTAGCGCAATTTCACCCCTATTGGCGATTAATATTTTTTCAAACATAAGTTACCCAATCACAAATAAAGTTTCGCCGTATTCAACTGGCTGGCCATTTTCAATTAATATTTTCTTCACAACACCAGCCTTATCACTTTCAATTTCATTCAGTAGCTTCATGGCTTCGATAATACAAAGCGTATCACCCAATTCAACCGTATCGCCAACTTGTACAAAAGCGCTAGTTTCAGGTGAAGAAGAGCGGTAGAAGGTACCAACCATCGGAGACTCCACTTCATGGCCTTGCACAGCATCTGGTGCAGCAGGCGTATCCGTTGCTGATGCAGCAGGCGCTGCTAGTGGTGCCTGCGCCACCATCTGTTGAATGGCTTGAGGAGCCGCTTGTGTTGCACGACTAATGCGTACTTTTTCTTCACCTTCAGTTAGCTCTAGCTCAGAAATGCCCGATTCTTCAACTAAATCAATTAGTTTTTTTAATTTACGTAAATCCATGGTGACTCCTAAAATAATTCGTTTTTATAATTCAATGTTTAGTTGATTAATAGCAAAGCGTAGCGCTGCGTCATAACCTTCAGCACCTAAACCGCAGATGACGCCTACTGCTATATCACTAAAATAAGAGTGGTGCCTAAAGCTCTCACGTGTGAACACATTTGATAAATGTACTTCAATGAAGGAAATATTAACGGCAGAAATTGCATCGCGAATAGAAACAGAAGTATGCGTAAAGGCGGCGGGATTGATAATAATGAAATCAACTTTTTCTGTCGCCAATGTATGAATTTTAGCGACGATATCTGCTTCAGCATTACTTTGATACGCTTCTAATGCAACACCTGCTATTTTTGCTGTTGCACTCAAGCTCGTATTGATGCTGTCTAATGTTGCATGACCATAGTGCTCCGGCTCGCGCGTACCAAGCAGGTTAAGGTTAGGACCGTGTATCACTAGAATTGATTTTACTGCCATTTTTTAATGCCTTGCCACAAAATTTGAAATATTCATCATGCGTAATTTTGCCGAAGTTAAGGGACTTTGTCCAGCTTATTTGCAACATTTAAGCGAAGTTTAATAAATCCACTTACGGATCAGATGTGATAAGCAATTGAATAGCATGGGTAAATTTTAAGGAAGCAATTTAAGCAATGTTTCTTCTAATAGCACCTTAGAAATACGGCCAAAATAGGTGTTAGCAATCGTACCATCTGACTTAATAATCACGGTATATGGTAGCGCGCTTTTATCGTTTCCAAGATTCGCTGCCAATTCGCCGCCATACTCTTCAGCAGAAAAAAGTGGGTAGCTAACAGGTGTTTCGGCAGCAAATGCTTTGATGGCATCCATTTCATCCAATGCAATTCCCAGTACCACGACATTTTTATCTTTATACTCAGTGTGTAATGTTGATAGTTCAGGCATCTCTTCACGACATGGCCCGCACCAAGTAGCCCAAAAATTTAAGACGACTATTTTCCCTTTCCATTGACTCAGGGCTTGAGGTTCGCCATTTTCATCTAGGAAAGTTGACGCAAATAAAGAGGCAGTAGCGGAGTCGTTTATTGGTTGCAAAACCGTTTTTTCGGTAGAGAAGTAGAAAGCACTAACAGCGATGACGATAAATAAAAGGATGGAGCCAATAGGAGAGGTCAGTTTATTTAACATAGCTTTAATTCAATATTTCTCGTTGTATTAAGATTAAATGACTGAGGTTAACAAGTCACGAGTGGATTGCATTCATCCACTTTGAGTACATTAACACGATTTACGGTCGCCAAGAATTTTGGAGCGCTCACATAGCCAATCACGCGAATCAGTTTCATTTCTTGCCCCGAGCGGCTAAAAAAGATAATGCCAGGTGGCCCGTATAAGTTAAAGCGTTGCAACAAAGCCAAGTCTTCAGGCGTGTTATTCGTCACGTCGGCTTGTAATAAAACAGCGTCTTTAAGTGAGGTTTGTACGTCAGAGTCACTAAATGTTAGTAGTTCCATTTCTTTACACGAAGTACACCAATCAGCGTAAAAATCCAGCATCACAATTTTGCCGTTCGCTGAATCGATTTGCGCATCAAGTTCAGCGGTATTTTTAACACGAACAAAAGGTAAGTGGTTATTAGTTTGCTTGTTACTCGATAGGCTTAAGCCAGAAAGCGGCTGTAAGGGAGACTTGGCACCCGATAATGCGCCGATTAACATGGCAATTCCCATGATTAACAATATAATGCCGACACCCTTCCAAAAGCGCATCCAAGGATGGGATCTGCCTGTAGTGCTATCTAAAGGTAAGCTATCTAGAGCATGTAAATAGATAGCAGGAATAATCAACAAGGCTGCCCATAATCCTAATTGCACACTGGTCGGAATGATCGGGGATACTATAAAAATAGCCACGGCTAACATTAGTACACCGAAAGCGTTACGTACAGCCGTCATCCAGCCGCCAGCTTTTGGTAATACATGTCCAGCAGAAGCGCCGATGAGTAAAAGTGGTACACCCATACCAATAGACAATGCAAATAAAGCCACGCCACCCAGAACAACATCATGTGTTTGGCTAATATAAATGAGTGCACCAGCTAATGGTGCAGCAACACATGGACTCACAATCAGTGCAGAAATAACGCCCATGATAAAGACGCCAAGGAACTGGCCGCCTTTTAATTTGTTGGAGGTGTTGACCATGCGTTCTTCAATGGCGTTTGGTAATCTCAACTCATAAAAACCAAACATTGAAAACGATAGCACTACAAAAATTAAAGCTGTTGCTGTTAGCATCCATGGGCTTTGGAGTGTGTTATTGAATAGTTGACCAGATAAACCTGCAGCAATCCCTGCGATGGTATAGCTGAGCGCAATCCCTAATACATAAGCTAGCGAAAGGTTAAAGCTGTGTAGTCGGCTGGTTTCTGCTTTATGTGCTTTTTTATCGCCGACAATGATGCCAGATAAAATGGGAATCATCGGTAAGACACAAGGTGTGAAAGAAAGTAACAAGCCGAAGCCAAAGAACCCCGCTGAAATGAGCCATAATTTGCCGCTTTTTAATAAGCTGGTGGCTTCATCTTCTCTACTCTCTACAACAGCTGTGTTTGTGGTCGCCGCCGAACGAGTAACGTTGTTCGCAACTGGCGCATCAGACATTGCAATATTCAATGTCTTTAATTGTGGTGCATAGCAAAGCCCTTTTTCACTACAACCTTGAAGTCGCGCATGGAGGACAACATCTTTTGCTGCATTGTCGAGCGCAATACCAGCTGCAAAATTATGGTGATAAACTTCTTTTGTCCCAAAATTAGGGTCTTCTTTTATATCACCTGCCGGTAAGTTAACCGCGGTAATCGTCCCTAATGCAACATCTTGAATTTCAAATTTAATGCGGTCTTTATATAGGTAGTATCCCGGCTCAATTGTGAAGACTGCTTCTAAGGTCTTACTGTCTTTGGCAACAATATCCAGTTTAAACGCTTCATCAGGGTGCAGGAAAGTATCATCAGCACCATCGGTAAAGGCGCTAAAGTCAGCGAAGCTGTTATCCGTAAAAGAGAGCTGAGACATCAGTAATAATAAAGTGCTGAACAAAACGACTGCTTTTGAAAAACGTTTTAACATGGTTGCCCTCATAAAATTTGGTCATTCACCCATTGTAAATAGGCGATATAGCCACCATGTACATTGAGTACAAGGGTGTCAGGAAGTTCGTATGGGTGCATTTCTACAATTAGTGCTTCTACTTTGGAGTAGCAGTACTGATTGGTTTTAATGTGTAGTGGAAACTCAGTTTGCATTTCGATTGTATTTCCCCCATTCATATACTGACTGACAAGCCGTGCCAATATTAACACAGGCGGCTAGTTTGTCCTTAATCAGCGCGGTACCGATACGCTGCGCGCAAATTTGGTCTGGCACATGTGTTAACACGACTATAATATTGTTTTCAGGCATTATTGTTGTAGATATTGGTTATTCAATTTTTTACATCCATTAAGGAGCTTATGCGTTTACTTTTTATCGCTATTTTACTTGCTTTTCCCATCGCAGAAATCTATCTGTTGTTTCAGCTGGCCGACCGTTACGACTGGTGGCTACTATTATACTTGGTCGTGATTACCTACCTAGGCTTACAACTCATCAAGGGTGAAAAGCAAATGATGTCCGCTAAAATGATGCAAAGTATACAATCCGGCGGCAACCCATTTAAAACAGCGATGGGCACTGCACGTAACTTATTCGCTGGCGTGTTGTTGGTGATTCCGGGTGTTATTACTGATGTGATTGCTGCAGGCTTATTACTTATTCCGATTAAACAACCTAATGTGGATGCGAATACAGGTAGTTATCAAACCGATGGTAGTGGATATGAAGGTAGTTATCGTAACACAGACACACAGCCCGCCAACGATGACATTATTGAAGGCGAATACGAAGAAGTGAAAGAGCTCGTATCCGATGACAATACTATTTCTTTTGATAAAGACCCAAAATAGAAGCTCAGAAAAGACACTTAAAAAGACGGTTTTAGGAAAATGGTCTTAGAAAGATAGTTAAGGAAATCAAGATGGCAAAAGTCACCATACAATCTAGCGGCCATGCATTTGAGGTTAAACCTAGCCAAACAGTATTAGAAGCCGCGATTGAAAGCGGTATTAACTTGCCTTATGGTTGCCGTACTGGCGCATGTGGTTCGTGTAAAGGCAAAGTCATCTCCGGCAAGGTCATGCATGATGATTACCAAGGTACAGCGATGACTGATGAAGAGTTGGCTGAGGGTAACGCATTATTTTGTTGTGCAAGAACATTAGAAGATTTAACGATTGATGTGCGAGAGCCAGCGGGTACAGGCATTAAGCCACGCATCTTGCCTGCTCGTGTATCGAAAAAAGAAATGCTCGCATCTGATGTGATAGGGCTACACCTGCAATTACCAAGCAGTGAGCACTTGCAATTCTTACCGGGGCAATATATTGAATTCATTTTAAAGAACGGTAAACGCCGCGCTTTCTCCATCGCTAATGCACCGCATTCAGATTACGGCTTAGAGCTACATCTACGGTTAGTTAAAGACGGCGAGTTCACCGAATACGTCTTTAATGAGCTACAAGAAAAAGCCATCATGCGTATCGAAGCCCCCTTTGGTAGCTTCCATTTACGTAATGAATCCAATAAACCGATTATCTTCGCAGCTACAGGCACAGGCTTTGCGCCGATTAAAGGCATTATCGAAGATATGCTGTATAACGATATTCAACGCCCAATGACCTTATATTGGGGAGGTCGCAAGACTGAAGACTTATATATGCATGACTTATGCAAACGCTGGGCAGTGCATGTGCCGACGTTTACTTATGTACCTGTATTGTCAAAACTTCATGCTGATTGGGGTGGTAAAACGGGTTATGTACAACAAGCCATTACCGCTGATATGCCTGATTTAAGTGGCTATGAAGCTTATGTGTGTGGCTTACCGAATATGGTTGATGATGCGCAGAAAGTATTTGCCGCACATGGTTTGCCGCAAGAGGCATTTTTTAGTGATGCGTTTATGTTTGCGGCTAGAAAGTAAGATCAGAGGATAAACATATATGTTTAAGTATGAAGGTGGCTCAGCCATTTTAATTGGCGACAATGTACTCATCGATAAAGGCAAAACGGCAGGAGTCGTTGATTTAGTCGTCAACACGCCAGCAGAAGTGAAGGCCTTTAAGGCGGCTGAGATTGGCGTCATGGTGAAAGCACCTACTGGCTTAGTGTATTTGACGCAGAAATGGTTAAAAGAAGACCCTTTAAGGTTCGTTTCCCGCGGGAAGCGAAAGCCACTGTTTAAGCTGGATGCTTGACGGGGTGAGGTAACAATAGTACGACGGACAAAAGATAAGTTTAATGACAGGAATAGTAGTGAGTTTTTTTAAAAAGTAGCAGCAGTATAAAGTATTGATTCTGATAAAATGGTTTTTTTAGATGTTAATTTACTGACAGATAAGTTGCATGATTGGGTAAATGGAGCGATTCAGCTATTACCGAATCTCGTAGTGGCGTTAATTATTTTTGTCATCATTTATATTGCAGCGCGGATTGCAAGAACCGCCATTGCGAACAAAGTCATTAACGAAGATAACCTTAGCTTAAGTATCGTGCTTGGTGGTTTGGTTCAGTGGCGATTGGTTTTGCGTTTAAGGATATCCTGCAAAACTGGTTAGCAGGCATGCTCATCTTACTAAAGCAGCCGTTTAAAATTGGCGGTGTGATTGAGGGGGGGTAGTCATGAGGGCGTAGTTGAAGCCATTTAAGCGAGTTCTACCATGATTAAAAAGTTTAACGCAGAGCGTATTTTGATTCCGAATAGTCAGATTTATACCAGTGCGATTGTAGTTAAAACGGCTTATGCAGTCTGTCGATTTGAGTATGAAGTAGGTATTTAACAGCGATACTATTCAAGAGGCAGCGGATGTGATATTTGGTGTCTTAAGTCAAACTGAAGGCATTCAAACTGACCCAGTACCGGATGGCGACGGTTGATTAAGAGACTAGTTGGGTGACGTTGAAGGTGCGCTAGTGGGTGGATACAGAACGTGACACGGCTTACACCGTGACAGCGGAAGTGTTGACTGGTATTAAGAAGGCTTTTGATGCGAGTAGAGTTGATATACCGTTTGAGACGCAGGTGAATTTGTTTCATAATCAGACAGAAGAGGGTGATGAGGTTATGGGTACCAGAAGGAAGGACGACCTAAGGTTAAGTGATGGTTTGCTTGCTGAGGTGGTATATGGGCTACTCTCTAGTTTTGCTTGTTATTGTTTTATATACTATTTTAGATGTCCATTTGTAGTTATGACTGAAACCGAACATAAACATGAATCAGAGCTTGCCAATGCGCGTTTAGATGTTGCTGAGGATTTATGGTGACCTATGGCCATAGTTACAGCAGCCGCAGTTTGCTTAAGGTGGAGTAGCTGGCTTTTAAATATAGCTTTTTTTTGTGGCCGTCTACTTTCTTGTGGTTTAGAGGAATCGTAAGTCTGCCGATAAAGCAGAAGATGAATATTATAGAGCTGCTCACCTCGGGAAGTATTTCTTACCCTATAAAAAGGGTGATACCTAAGCAAGTGTAGCGCGCAATAAGTAAGGCGACAATAAGCGGTAGCGCATTGCGCCGTCGCGCGAAAAGCGACCTGTCTAAGACGTTAACCCTCACTAACCAATATGAACAGATGTAAAAAAGCCCTCAAAGCAAGGGCTTTTTAATCACTAACTAATGCTTAAGCAATAGCCAATAGCTCAACCTCAAATACCAATACTGCATCAGGACCAATTACAGGGCCAGAACCAGCTGGGCCGTAAGCTAAGTCAGAAGGAATTGTTACTTCAAACTTATCACCAACATTCATTAGTTGAAGTACTTCAGTCCAACCTGAAATCACACCGCCAACTGGGAAAGTAGCTGGTTCGCCGCGCTCGTAAGAGCTGTCAAACACTGTGCCGTCAGTTAATGTACCTTTGTAATGTACGGTTACTGAGTCAGATGCTTTTGGTGTTTCGCCATCACCAGAAACCAATGATTTATATTGCAAACCAGAGTCGCTTGTTTTAACGCCTTCTTTTTGGCTGTTCTCTGCTAAGTAAGCAACGCCTTCTTCTTGGTTTGTAGTTGCTTTTCCAGCTTGCTCAGCACTTTGTTTCTCTTGTGTAAGTTTTTGAATTTCTTCAACAGTGCTTCTTTTTAGTTCTTCAGTTAAGCGTGATGCGTTGCCTGCCATTGCATCGTTAACAGCTAATACTAATGAGTCTGTATCAAGGTCAAGCCCGTCATTTTTTAATTGCGATGCCATGTTCTCACCAACGATATAGCTTAAACGTTGGTTTAGCGTTTCTAGTTCTTTTGTCATTAGATTACTTTCTATTGTTGTCTCATTTTTAGAGGTTTAGGATGGTCTTGCAAGTTAGATAAGACGTATTTTACTTGGAATGTACGAATGTTTCTAGTTTGGGGGGTGTTGTGATGCAATGCATATCATTTGGCTTTATCACCGATATTCTTTACGAGGTGAGGCATGTAGCCGTTATGCGACCAATTACTTCGGTAGTTTAATGGTTAAATCTTGTTTGTTTGGCCAGCCATTTTTTTGTTGGATGGCGTGTAGTTTGTCGATTCTGTCTTGCGTTACTGGATGCGTCTGTAGAAATGCAAGATCAGATTCGCTTTTATCTAAAATACCTTCAAAGAACTCGGTTGAACCTGCCACGTGACCGTAATGGTTGAATAAGGTTTGTATGCCAGCTGCATCCGCTTCTGATTCCATCTCACGACCAAAGTGGAATGAGGTGATTAAGCCGGTGCTATTAATGAGTGACATGCTAGCGTCACCGCTCCCAAAGACTAACGAGCTGATGAGCGATAATGTGACGCCTGCACCTAGGTTTTTTAAGGGGTCTCTATGATTGGCGTGGGCGATTTCATGGCCGATGACCATGGCGAGGGTGTTTTCATTGGGCATGGCATCCCATAAGCCTTTGGTAATAAAGATATGGCCACCTAAGGTGGCAAATGCATTGACCATGTCATCATCCATCCAATGTACGGTGATGGTGATGTCTTTATCCAAGTCTTGTGCTTTGGCTAGCCTGTCCGTTAAGCCCTGTATATAAACTAAACGTTGTTTATCACCTTTACTTAGCTCATTATCTGGCTCGGTTGTCAGAGAAAAGTTAACATTGGAAATTAACTTTTCCTCATAAGAAAAAGGAATGTAAGAAGCCAGCCATTGCATGGAGACGTAAAGTAGAATGGTGAGCGAAACAACGATGAGCACTGCACCTCCAGTTAACCACAATAAGTCAGTAAGTGGGTGCGTTTTGGAGACGTTTACATTGTCTTCAAAGATGGGGTTTTGATTCAATTGAAGGTCTGATTCAAATGCGGGCTTGTTATCTTGAAAATCTACTTTTTGGTAATGATGCGACTGGTATCATCGCTGTGCCATAGGCTAAGACTTCAATGGAGCCGATGCCACCACGTGCATTTTTTGAGATAGATGATGTTTCATATCGCACATTGTTAATCGTCATTGCACCCAGTTTGGCGCTTTGTTCTTGTAGTCGTAGCATGGCTTCACGTCTAGCTCGGTCTAATAAAGACTCGTAAGAACTCATGCGACCACCAAAAATGTTGCGTAAGCTGGCGAGCATTCTTTTGAAGTAATCGACAGAAATCACGACACTGCCCGTCACGAGGTGACCGTGCAAGTTGTCAGGGTTGGTCATTTTTCCATTATTGCGTAAGAGTAATTGGTGGTATTTTTTCTCACGCGCTTTGATGGATTTATAGTGTTTTCGCTCATTCATTGAGCCAAATACATAGCCTAGCGTGAGCAAGATAAACAGAATGATAATGTCGTACATGCTGTAACCTTTGCTGATTAATTCGTAATCACGGCGGTGCCGTAAACGAATAACTCTGCTGCGCCTGCTGCAATAGAAGACGTTGAGAAGCGTACATTAATAATGGCATTGGCGCCCAGTGCTAATGCTTGCGCTTCCATGCGTTCTAAGGATTGCTCGCGTGATTCGTTTAATAGTTCGGTATAAGAACGTAATTCACCACCAAAGATATTCTTAATACCGGCAAAAAGGTCTTTACCTGCATGTTTAGCACGGACAGTACTGCCTTGGACTAAGCCTAGGTGGGTTTTGATCTGATGACCAGGGATGGTTTCGAGGTTATTGATAATCACAACATTTCCTTCTTGTTGATATTATTGTGTACATTGCATTCTAGCACGCTTGATTTAATCAGTTTACTGTCATTATGTTACGTTAATATTGCTAGCATGGCGTCGTCGCCAGATCCATGTGCAACTTTGACTGTTAACCCAATCTTCAATGGCTCTTCAGCGACTCTAGCATGATTGACGCAGAGCGTGACTTGTTTTAACCATTCAGTATCGCCAGCCATGGTTAATAGATAACGCATGGCCTCTGAGCTGGTGACGACGATACGTTGTAATTGTTGTTTGGTAAAGGCTTTTGCTAATGCATCGCAATTGGTTTGTGGGTTAATACGTTGGTAGCACTCTGCAAAGGTGACTTGTGCCCCGCGCTGCGTCAATGTGTTGGCTAAGACATCGCGGCCACCAATGCCGCGAACTAACATGACTCTTTTGCCTTGCATGTCCTGCATCGTTGGCAATGATAGTAAAGACTCGCTATCAAACCTATCCTTAGGTACCAACACCTCATTGATGCCAAAGTCTTTTAGGGTTTCAGCTGTTGTTGGGCCGATGGCGGCAAATTTAAGGTGTTTTGGAATACCTTGTTTAATTAGTCTTGGCATGCTGTTTTGAACAGCATTGCTACTGATAAACAGCATCCAATCATAGTCATTAATGTCAGTAATAATTTGTTCAAACTGTGTGACATCATCTAAAGCAATGATTTCAATCAGTGGAAATGGGATAACATTTCCACCTGCCGCCTTAATAAGCTGCGTGAGTTTTTTTGCCTGATTTGACGGGCGCGTAATCGCTACACCAATATTAGCTAATAATGCTGTTTTAACATCGTCTAAATTGGCTGGAGCAGACATTATTTAAAGCCATCCAATGCATCTAGGATTTTTTTCGCGCCCTGGTTCACTAACTTGCCTGCTAATGCCTTACCGAGTAAATCTGCGTCTTTGGCATTGCCTGACATAGTTTCACACAACATTTGTTTACCATCGACGCTAGCAACAAAGCCGGTGATGTTAATGGTTTTGCCTTTAATGACTTCATGTCGAATTACATTGTCTTTAGAGCTGGTATTTTCAATTCTTGCATATGCGCCGAGTGGCACGGTGCAGCTACCAGCCAAGGCGCGACTAAAAGCACGTTCTGCAGTGACGCAATTTTCAGTATCGGTGTGATTAAGCGGCGCTAATATTTCAATTAAATCCATTCTATCTTCTTTAATCTCAATGCCAAGAGCACCTTGGCCAACTGCTGGAATACTGTCTTCTGCTGAGATAAAACTACTGATTCTATCGCCGAGTTCTAAGCGGATTAAACCAGCGGCTGCTAAGATAATCGCGCCATACTGGCCTTCATCTAATTTACGTAAACGAGTTTGTACATTGCCGCGTAGTGATTCAATTTTAAGGTGTGGGAAACGTGCTTGAATTTGGCTTTGGCGACGTAGGCTGGAAGTTCCAACAATACTACCCTGCGGCAAGTCAACAAGTGACTTATAGTCGTTAGACACAAAAGCATCATGTGGATTTCCACGCTCCCCCGTTGCCACCAGCGTAAAGCCTTGAGGCATGTTCATCGGTACATCTTTCATGCTGTGCACGGCTAAATCAGCACTACCATCAAGCAATGCATTTTCGAGTTCTTTAATAAATAAACCTTTGCCGCCTATGCTAGCAAGGGGCTTATCTAAAATCTGATCACCAGTTGTGGTCATACCTAGAATTTGCACATCGCAGTTAGGATATAAGGCTTGTAAGCGCCCTTGAATATGCTTGGCTTGCCACATGGCAAGGGCGCTTTCACGTGTGGCAATGACGAGTTTTTGAGGGTTTAGTTTTGCTGAATTGTTCATGTTTCGGATTTTAGCATAGGGCTAGTACGATTAAATGCTATTAAAAATAGTGTTTTTTGAGTTAAGCTTACGATTTTAGTAGTCTAAGCGCACAAAATAAGATATCCATCTTAAAAGGTATGAAGGCGCAACTATTTTTTTTGGGGGTTTCAAATGAAAGATCAGTTAGATATTTTTATTCATTCAATGAATCAGTTTTGGTTGGAATTAGTTAAGTTTATTCCAAAGCTGCTGATTGTCATCGTCGTTTTATTTCTAGGTTGGTTACTAGCCAAGTTAGTGAGGACTGCAGTAAAACGTGTTTTAGTATTAGTTCAGTTTGACAAGTTTTCTGAAAAATCAGGGCTTGAAGCCTTTATGACTACGGGTGAGGCCAATATTACCTTAAGCGGTATTATTAGTCAGGTGATGTACTGGTTGGTGATTATTGTTTCTGTGACTACTGCAGCTAATTACTTAGGGCTAACAGAAGTTGTCAGCATATTACGCGATTTTTCCGCTTACTTACCAAGAATTATTGTCGCTATTTTAGTGATGATATTTGGTACCTTATTAGCACGCTTCATTAATAAGTTAGTGTTTGCTTGGTTACATAGCATCAAGTTTGAAAACGCTTTAATGGTGAGTACAACCGTTGAATATGGTATTCAAATCTTGGCACTATTTGTTGCATTAGAGCAATTAGGCATTGGTGTGCAGTTGATTAACTCATTATTTATTATTGTATTCGGTGCAGTTTTCTTAGCACTAGCGTTAGCCTTTGGTTTGGGTGGTAGAGAGTGGGCAGCTAAAACGATTGAAGAGGCAACAAAAAAAGATAAGAAATAGTTCGGTTGATCGACGACAACACTTTAGTTTTAAGACTTATGACTTTCGGATTAAATGCTGTTGTCGGCGACTGACTGCAATGGTCTCTGGCACGCCTTTTAAAATGGCAAGCCATTGCATATCGCCTTTTTCATCAGGGCGCCTTTCACAGCTGCTGATTGATTGTTGGGCCACTAGGCAATTACGGTGCAAGGGCACAAACACATCACCAAATTCTGTTTCTAAATGCGTTAACGATTCTTCCAATAAGTATTCTTGTTCTTTTGTACGAACCGTCACGTATTTCAATTCAGCACGACAATAAATAATCTCTTCAATCGGGACGAGGATGACACGATCTCTTTCGTGAATGCTTAAATGGCTACGCGTTTTTTATAGCGACTTCAGTGTATCTACATTCTTAACGGCTAAGACTTGAGCTTTCTGAATGGCTGCTTGTAAGTTCTCTATTCGAATCGGTTTCAGTAAATAATCAATTGTGCTTAATTCAAATGCTTTAATGGCATACGAATGTTGAGTAGCATTAAGTCAGGCGATGTTTCTATGGCTAAATTAATCGCTTCTTTACCATTTTTTGCTTCCGCAACAATTGTGACGCCTTCTATATCGGATAGTAAACCTTTTAATCGATTACCTGCAGGTGTTTCGTCATTCGCGATTAGCACCTTGATGGATTGTGATGTTGCAACCATTATCGCGCCTCGTATGTAATGCGAATGGTGACGGTATATTGCTGGTCTTACATTTAATGGCGAATAGATGCTTCTAAATCAAAGTGTAAGGCCAAGCGTTCTTTAATATTATTCAGCGCTATTTTATTACCCATTTACTTACTACCGCCTGCGTGGTGAGGGGTTTCTAATACTGATATGGACTTCATTGGCTTTTTGCGTGATGGCAAAGGTAATCTCGCCGCCTTCAGGGATGGGTTCGATGCCATGATAGACGGCATTCTCTACCAGTGGTTGCAGAATCAGTGGCGGGGCTAAGACATGGTCGGGGATAGTATCCATTAGCCAATTAACGCTTAAGCGGTCTTCCAGGCGTGAACTTTCAATATTGAGGTATTGCTTACAAAGCGCAACCTCTTTCGTTAAAGGTACTAAGTCACGGATCTCAGCCATCAATACGCGAAATAAGTCTGATATATCCTCTAATGCGGTTTCGGCACGCTTGGGTTGGCTACGAATCAAAGAAAGTACGGCATTAATACTATTAAACAAAAAATGTGGGCGAATACGTGCTTGCAGTGCCTCTAAGCGTGCTTCTGTAATCGCAGGTGAATACGAACGTTGTCACAAATCAAAAGTAATAGAGTGAAGCGGAAGTGGCCAGCATGGCTAAAAATGCGGTGAGATAAGCCGACACGACCGTATCGAACAAAAGTATTGTTTAAATAGGGAGTAAACCAATGCCGACAATATGATTTCTATCGTCATAATGAGAGCAACACTCTGCCAGTAAGGTAGTCGTTTGAATAACGGGTAGAGCAGGACTATGCTCAGTAATAGAATCGGCTGAAGCACGGTTGAAAGTGTCGTCAGTGTCGGTATAAAGTCGCTCAGTGGTTTGCTCAGGAAGATCGCCGCGATCATGCCAAACAGATTGACAAGTACTAAATGCGCAGCATAATGCCTAAGTTCTGGAAGTTGGGTAAACGACTAATTTTGTTGACTTTTTGCTTAGAGTGCGTTCTACGTTAAAATGTCTATGAATATTACCTTTGAGTGGTTTATTATTAAACTATTTTTCCAATTTTAACTTATATAAAGCTATCTAAACGTGTCAGAAAACAATCAAGAAACAACTTCATCACTTAATGCCAAATCAGAAGCCTGGTCAGGCCGCTTTAACGAACCTGTTGCAGAACTCGTTAAACGCTATACCGCTTCCGTTGATTTTGATCAGCGTTTAGCCTCCTTTGATATTCAAGGCTCATTTGCACATGCAAAAATGTTAGCCGCGCAAAAAATCATTTCAACAGAAGATTTGGCCGCGATTGAAAAAGGCTTAACTGAAGTACAAGCAGATATTGAGGCGGGGACTTTTGAGTGGTTGTTAGACCTTGAAGATGTTCACTTGAATATCGAAAAAGCCTTAACAGATAGGATTGGCGACGCGGGTAAGCGCTTACATACGGGTAGAAGTCGCAACGATCAGATTGCAACCGATGTTCGTCTTTATTTGCGCGCAGTTTGTGATGATGCGGTTGAGGCGATTAAGAAGCTACAAATGAGTCTATTGGATTTGGCCGAGGAGCATGCTGAAACCATTATGCCTGGCTTTACGCATTTACAAGTGGCGCAGCCAGTGACGTTTGGTCATCATTTGTTGGCGTATTATGAAATGCTAAAACGTGATGCGTCGCGTTTTGCTGATTGTAGAAAACGATTGAATCAATTGCCTTTGGGTGCAGCAGCTTTGGCGGGGACTAGTTATCCAATTGACCGTGAAATGGTCGCAAAATTATTAGAGTTCGATGGCCTTTGTGAAAACTCACTCGATGCAGTTTCTGATCGTGATTTTGCGATTGAGTTTACGGCAGCTAGTGCATTGTTGATGACGCATTTATCGCGTTTCTCAGAAGAGTTGATTTTATGGTGTTCACCACGATTTGGCTTTATTGAAATTGCCGATCGCTTCTGCACAGGCTCTAGCATTATGCCGCAAAAGAAAAACCCAGATGTACCTGAGCTGGTGCGTGGTAAAACAGGCCGAGTTAATGGTAACTTGGTGTCATTGTTAACACTGATGAAAGGCCAGCCACTGGCTTACAACAAAGACAACCAAGAGGATAAAGAGCCATTATTTGATACCGCAGATACGGTATTAATCACCTTGGAAATTTATGCAGATATGATGCGTGGTATTACCGTACATAAAGAAAATATGCGTCAGGCGGCCTTTGAAGGTTATGCGACAGCGACAGATTTAGCTGACTACTTAGTGAAAAAAGGCATGCCGTTTAGAGATGCACATGAAGTGGTCGCGCTAGCGGTAAGATATGCAGTAGACAAAAAATGTGACTTGTCCGAACTGGGGTTGGAAGAGCTGCAAACATTTAGTGAAACGATTACAGAGGATATTTTCTCTGTGCTCACTTTAGACGGCTCGGTTGCCAGTCGTGACCATATTGGAGGCACAGCACCGAAGCAAGTATTACTCGCTGTTGCTCGTGCTAAAAAGACCATTCAGTCTACATAAAACGATGTTTATGAAAGCGTTTAGGTTAGTCCTTGTATTGTTTATTACCTGCTTATTTGCAGGGGTGACTTATGCAAAAAGTACCGTGATGTGGCAAATGTTGCCGAATGCAAGTTTGGTGGAATTAGCCTAAGTTTTACCCGAAGAGTTGCGCGATGAAGCATGCATGCATTCATTTTAAAAACGCAACAGCTGAATCAAGAGACGCCAGTCTATACTACTGCGCATTCGCGCTGTCCTAGCTCAACGAAAATCGTAATTCCAACGTTGAAATCACTTTCCGTTCGTGGTTCTGGAGCAAAAAAAATGCGAGCGTTCAAAAAAGACGGGGGCAAAAAAGCAGTCAGTAAACCATCGAAAGCAGATGATGCTGGATTGAAAGCGCAAAAAGCCTTAGACGCATCGCTTGAAAAACAGAGCGCAGGTCTTAAACTGCTAAAAGCTAGAATAAGCGAATTCCAAAAGCAACTGGACCAAGATGAGAAGGTGCCTGCAAAAAAGGCTGCTGTTAAAACACTGTCAGTTAGCAATAAAACATCGGCACCTTAACCTTTAGGATACGGTGCTAGTCTAAAAAGATGGCGAGCAAATCATTTAAAAAGCGCTGACCTAGTAAAGTTGGTTTGATGCGCGCTTGATCTTGTATTAATAAGCCTTTGCTTTCCGCGTCAGCTAAGCGTTTTTTAAGCGTGATGAGTGGCAGTCCAGTCCGTTCTTGAAACAAATCAATATTAAAACCTTCGGTTAATCGCAAGGCATTCATCATAAATTCAAAAACAAGATCTTTTTGCGGAATAGACCATGTTTGATCAACCGCATCCCCTGCATCGGCATTATTCATAAAAGCTTTGGGATGTTTGTGCCGTACTTCACGGGTAATTTTGTCGTGATAACTAAGTTTGCTATGTGCGCCTGCACCGATGCCAAGATAGTCACCAAATGACCAATAGTTAATGTTATGTCTAGCTTGGCTTTTGGCTTTTGAGAAGGCTGACGTTTCATAATGCTGAAAATCATTTTGTGCCAGTAATGCCTCAATCTGTTCCTGCATTTCGCTACTGCTATCATTATCAGGCAGACTAGGTGGCGTGCGATAAAATGCAGTATTTGGCTCTAGCGTTAAATGGTAAAACGATAAGTGATCAGAGACGAGTGCCAGCGCTTGATTGGCATCTTGTAGTGCTTCAGTTATGCTTTGTTTCGGTAAGCCATACATCACATCTAAATTCACACGATCAAATGTCGTCAATGCTAATTCGGCCGCCATGATGGCTTGTTTGCCATCATGAATTCTACCAAGTGCACTTAAATGTTCATTATTGAAGCTTTGTATGCCTAGTGAAACACGATTAACACCAGCTTGTTTATAACCTTCAAAATGTGCAGTATCGACCGTGCCAGGATTAGCTTCCAATGTCACTTCCGCAGCATATTCAAGCGGCGTTAGCATATTCACTGCATTTAAAATCTCACTGATTGATTCTGGACTAAACAAACTAGGTGTTCCGCCACCAAAAAACACACTGCTGATTTTTCGACCATAGACGCGTGGCACCGACTGCTCTAAGTCGGCAATGAGCGCCTTTACATATTGTTGTTCAGGAATGTCAGTGCGACTCTCATGCGAGTTGAAATCACAATAAGGACATTTTTTAACGCACCAAGGGATGTGGATATAAAGCGACAATGGCGGTGAGTTTTTTAAACCTGAAATGGTTTGACTACCTGTTACTGGGGCAGGACTATTTATGCTGGCGACATCAGCAATGGGAATAATTGGAATCATGTGGCGTATTGTACGTAAATTATTCAGCTTCTGCGATAACGGTTAAAAATGCATCACCGTAGCGTTCTAGCTTTGCGGCACCCACACCAGTAACTTTTCCCATGGCGGCTAAATTTTTAGGCTTTGTCTGCAAAATTTGGATTAATGTCGCATCATGAAAAATCACATAAGGCGGTACGCTTTGCTCTTTGGCTAGTTCCATCCGTTTCGCTTTAAGTTCTAACCACAATGGATCATCATTCGCGCCTTCAAAGGCTTCTTTAAGACGGGCAGAACGTTCAGCTTTACTGGCACGTTTTTCTGGTGTGGCATCACGGCGTAGCCAGATAGCTTGCTCACCTTTGAGTATGGGTCTAGCTCTTTCGGTTAGCTTTAAACCACCATAGGCTTCGACATCG
>JBLIIL010000027.1:0-27038 GCA_047634755.1 Methylophilaceae bacterium | reverse complement strand
ACAAACGACTGGGTTAGTCCAGTTAACTTTGAAGCAGCGTTTTACAAAAGTATTGAGGGGGTGCTTGTCTGATTTTATGACTAGGCTCACTATAAGCAGTAGTGAATTAGTGTTTGCGAGAAGATACCACCTGTAATCCGGCCTTAAACATACCAACACTAATCGCACCTGCAAGTAGTCCAATAACTGCGTCAACTAAAATAGGTGTCACAATCGATAATGCCGCGCCAATAGTCGGTAGGTGCTGCGCACTTTCTACAAGATATTCACTTAAATGATGTAATGGTGGGATACCGTGTCCGATGATGCTGCCGCCTACTAAGAACATGGCTGCTGTGCCAACGATAGTGAGTCCGCGCATGAGGAATGGTGCGAAGACTAATATTTTTTGACCGAATTTACGCTGACACTGCAGCCAAACACTTTGTCCTTTTTTTAACATTAGGTGCAACCCAAGGTCATCTAGTTTGACGATGCCAGCGACTAAACCATAAACAAAAACAGTTACACCAAAAGCGATGAGTGTCACAACAATGACTTGCATCGGGAATCCGAAATCCTTAACAGTGTTTAAAGCAAGAGCAATGATTTCAGCAGATAAAATAAAGTCGGTACGGATGGCACCTTTTATTTTATTCTTTTCTAATGCGAGTAAATCAACGTTGGTGTCTTGAATGGCTTGTTTCAGTGATTGCTTGTGTGATTCAACTTCTTCATCATATAAAAATTGATGCGCCACTTTTTCAAAACCTTCAAAGCATAAAAATAAACCACCAAGCATGAGTAAAGGTGTGATGAGGAGAGGTATAAAGTAGCTAATGGCAAGTGCTGCGGGCACTAAGATGAGCTTGTTAAGGAAGGCACCTTTCGCTACGGCCCATACAACGGGTAACTCGCGTTTAGCATCGACACCAGAGACTTGTTCAGCATTCAGCGCCAAGTCATCGCCTAGCACGCCAGCTGTTTTTTTTGCTACTACTTTTGTTAGAACAGAAACGTCATCTAACATGGTGATGATGTCGTCGAAGAGTGCTAATAAACTACCTGCTGCCATGGTTTCCCTTAATTAAAATTATTGAACGATTTTAACTAAATAATGATAATATCTTCACATGTTTTCGAAAAAAATATTTAAGTGGGTGCATAGTGTCGCATTATTTGCGATTGTTTTTGCGTCGCTTGCGCCTAGCATTTCACATGCACTGGCGGCACAACAGGGTGTCAATAGTTTCGCACAAGAAATATGTACGGCAGATGGTGAAACTATCACTATTGACGTGGTGACCAGTCAGGGCCAGCAACTATCAACAACACTCCTTTATCAAGAAGAGACGCCATCACCAGTAAGCATCGTTCATCATTTAAACCACTGTCCATTCTGCTCCAACCCTAATACTGATCATGGTATTGATGCACCAAACTTACCGATTATTGCTTTACTCGAAACACAAGCGCAACAGCTTGTCGTTTCAACACAAGCGGCTTTATTGCCTCGCTTCTCAGTACTACCTCCGCCTGCACAGGCACCCCCAGCTTTTAATTAAATTCAAAACGACAGTCACCACAGTTAGTGCTAACTAACGGGTGTTATTTTACTATATGCTCGCCGTATGGTAGCGAATTTAATAAAGGTAACACAATGATTAATATAGAAATTAAAGCAATGATGAAGGCTAAGACTGCTGCTTGGGACCGTCGCATTACATTGAATGAATTAGCTAAAGCAACCGGTATTAGCCGTATGACGCTTTCTCGTATGATTAACAATAAAAGCTATAGCACAGTGACTAACCACTTAGATATGCTGTGCCAGTTTTTTGAATGTGAGCTGCATGAGTTGATTAAATATGTGCCAGAGAACCAACCTTCAACAAACTTATCTGGAGCAGTGTGATGGTTGGAAAGGCAATAAAAGAAAATACTTTTGCTTGGGGTTGTCGCAATGTATTAAATACACCTCAAGTATCCAGCACTGACCGTATAAATAGCATGGCATACATGATTAAAAGCAAAGGTTGCAGTACGGTTGTTAATCAGTTTGATGCGCTGTGTGAGCTTATTGAAAGTGAGTTACATGAGCACACAAATAAATGCGAAGAACAAACAAATATCACTAATAGTATAAATATTAAAGAATTTTAGGAAATATAATGAATAAAAAACAAGTTTTAGCGACCGTTTTGGCCGTTTTGGCGGTATTACCAATGCTAGCAATGGCAGATCACCTTGCACTAGATACCGTGGATGTAACAGCCGAACGTATCAAAGAGTCTTCAACGCAACCGAGTATTGCAGTTGCACGTGAGGAAATTAACAAGACAGCGGGTGGCGTAACCATCGTTGATATGCAGCAAGTGAAAGAAGGGCGAACTTCTAACTTTGCCGACACATTAGGGCTAGCTACAGGTGTTTTGGCACAATCACGCTTTGGTGCTGAGGAAACAAGACTATCTATCCGTGGATCTGGGTTGCAGCGTACATTCCACGGCCGTGGCATTAAGTTAATGCAAGATGGCATTCCGGTGAACCTTGCTGATGGTAGTTTTGATTTTCCTGGTATTGATCCAATGGCAACAGATTATATTGCTGTGCATCGCGGGGCTAATGCATTGCAATATGGATCAAGTAACTTAGGCGGCAGTATTAACTTTATTTCACGCACTGGTTATACCGCACCAAAGTTTGAAGTGCGTACCGAAGGTGGTAGCTACGGTTATTATCGTTTAGGCCTTGCTGCTGCTGGTGTCGTTGATGATGTCGATTATTTTGTAACAGCGAGTAAGTATCATAGTGATAGCTTTCGTGATAATGCGCAACAAAGTGCAGACCGTATTACAGGCAATATAGGTTATAAAATCAATGAACATGTGGAGACTCGTTTTTACCTAGGTTACGTTAATAATGATTCTCAGCTGCCGACTAGTTTAACTAAAGAACAGCTGAACAAAGATCCTAAGCAGTCAACAGTCACAGCCGGGCAAGGGATTAATGAGCGTGATATTTTGGTGAAACGTTTTGCTAATAAAACCACATTCACCTTTGATCATACAAAAGTTGAGCTTGGTGGATTTTATGCGACTAAGAGCTTATTTCATCCGATTATTGATTTAACGTTTCTTGATACGATTGGGGTGATTGATCAAGAAACAGATGACTACGGTTTGTCAGTTAAACTTGAGCAGCAAGGCAAAATTTATGGTTTAGATAATACCTTTACTGCTGGTTATGCACCAACTTACGGTGAAGCTGTTTATAAGAATTTCCGTAATGTTGATGCGCATAGGGGCGCTTTAACTAATTATAGAAAACAGCTATCTAGTAATCATGAAGTGTTTATTGAGGATCGATTAAATCTGACATCAGATTTGACTATTATTGCAGGTTTGCAGTATACCAATGCAAGACGGAAAACGGATGATAAATTAATTAGCTTCTCTGGAGACCAAGGTTTTGATACGCGTTATAACTCCTATAGCCCAAAATTAGGTGTGCTATATCAACTACAGCCACAAGTGCAGTTATTTGGAAACGTGTCGCGTAGTTTTGAACCACCGACGTTAAGCGAGTTAGATAACGATGTTGCTGATTTTATTAAGGCACAAAAAGGGATAACGTTTGAAATTGGCTCAAGAGGGAATAGTAAGTTTGTTGATTGGGATGTAGCGGTTTATCAGGCACGCTTGAATAATGAGCTGTTGCAAGTTGGTATCCCTGGCACAGTAGTTGCCAGCAAAACTGTTAATGCAGAGAAGACAACGCACCAAGGTTTGGAGTTGGGTTTTACGGCACGCTTACCACTTAGCTTAGAGTTGCGTAGCAGCTACTTGCTCAATAATTTTAAAATGGATGATGATGTGACTTATGGCAGCAACTGCTTGCCAGGTGTTCAACGTCAGTTGCTGCGCTCTGAACTACTTTACCGTGGCAATCACCTCTTAAACGGACTTTACTTCGGGCCAACTTTTGAATGGTCACCTGAGCGCTATAACGTTGATTTTGCAGAAAACCTATATGCGGATAACTATTTCATCTGGGGTTTAAAAGCAGGTCAAAAGGTGAATGATCATTGGTCTTGGTTCTTAGAAGGCCGAAATTTAGCCAACCAAAAATACGCTGCTACAACAGGTGTTATTTCTGATGCGACGAGACCTGGCACTTCTTCTGCACAGTTTAACCCTGGTGACGGCCGTACAGCCTATATGGGCGTGACTTGGACATACTAAATTAATAAAAGGAGTATGGCCATGGCCTATGCTTCTTTTTTGAAAGGCTAAATATGATGTTGAATGTGAAAAAGATACAAACAGTTTTATCGGCTGCCTTTGTTTGTTTAATGATTTTTTCGACGGGTAGTCAAGCGAGTCATGCTGAATCTAAAAGTATTGAAGCTGCGCTTAAAAAACAATGGGATAAACCAAACCACCCATTGCGAGTGCCAGTGATTGTCGTTCGGGGGCATCATGCAATTGCAGATTGGGTACAGGAGCCATGTGGCGGCCGTGCTTTATTAAAAGGTGGTGAGAATGAGTGGCAAATATTACTTTACGGTGATGTTAACTTAACAAAGGAAAGTCACTTAATGCAAGCCGAATTGAACTTAAGTAAAGAGGATAAAGGGCTCGTGAATAGCTTTAAAGGAATTGTTGATTTATTGAAAGCGCCACAACATCATGCGCATTAAACACGATTACTTTAAGTTTAACTGGATGTTTTGGCATCGCTGGTTAGGGATGCTCACTTGTCTCGGTATCTTACTATGGGCTGTATCTGGCATTTCGCACCCGATTATGTCGCGTTTGCAAGTGAAACCTGTTGCCTTTTTAGCACCTAGTGCGCAGTTTGATTTAAGTCAGGCATTATTTATCAAGCCTGTATTAGAACAGCATGGCATTACTGAGGTGCAACACGTTAGTCTTGCTCAGTTTTTAGGGCATAGTTATTATCGCGTGAGTGTTGACCGTGACCAGCCTGCACGTTACTTCGAAGTGAGCTCTGGTGAAGAATTGGCCGATGCAGATATTCAATATGCGACCTATTTAGCACAGCACTTCACAGGGAAGGGTGCGGATAGGGTTGTAGATGTACGATTGGTGACCGCATTTAATGATGATTACCATGAAGTAAACCGTTTGTTACCAGTATGGCGAGTTGAGTTTTCAAGTGTACAGCACCTACGAGCTTACATTGATACCGAGCAGTCTAGGCTTGGCACATTGGTTAATGATACACGTTATTGGTTAACGCAAGTTTTTCAGTTTGGCCATAATTGGTCTTTTCTGAATGGAGCGCCTGTCTTGCAAGTCATGGTTGCGGCCATTGTCTTATGTGCTGTACTTATTTCTGCCTTCTCTGGTTTGTACCTCTACTTCAAATTAGGGAGTACTAAGCAGCGCTTAGCGAGTAAGCCGATGCGATGCTGGCACCGGCGTTTAGGATTGACTGTCTCGCTAGCAGCATTGATTTTCGCATCTAGTGGTTTGTTTCATTTAATCATGAGTTATCAGCAACATAAGGCAGCTGTAACACTTGCTGTGGAAAAAAATTCGGTTAACTACCTTGATGATGGCGTTTGGCACGAAATGACGGCCAAACCATTAGCGAAGCTGGATTTAATTAGCCATGCACAACAGCTGTATTGGCACATATTACCTGTATCTGGTGATGGGGGAAATCAGATGCCAGTATCACAGGTAGCCGCATTAGCTAAAGAAGCAGAACATGCTGAGCACAATCATCATCCGCATGCTGAGGCAAAGAAAGTAGCGCCTTACTTGTTGTCGGCAGAAGGTAATCGTGCAAAAAACAATATCAATACAGTTGTGGGCTTCGCTAAAGCGAAAGCAATGAGCCTCGCTTCTGTTAAGGCGCGGGAAATTGTAAATACTACTTGGATTACACAGTTTAAAAATGAATACGGGTTTATTTTTAAACGCTTGCCTGTCATCAAAGTGCAAATGAAAGACGCAGAAAATACGCGTTATTACATTGAGCCAGTGACTGGCGCGCTCGCTGCAAAAGTACGTGATATTGATGGCTTAGAAGGTTTTGTATTTGCCTACTTGCATAAGTGGAGCTTTGCATTCTTGAATAAAGACGTACGCGATATTCTAGTTTCATTATTTGCCCTAGGTAATATCATCGTTGCACTAATGGGGTTTGTATTGTTTTATAGACGGTATGCTAAATAAATAAAAACCTGTTAAGTTAACGTATTAACAGTCAACCTTAATTCGAGATGATTAGATGCGGTATTTTTATATAGTTTTATGCTTATTAATGGTGGTGCAATCGCACGCACACGAAGCCTCTACAGATGCTGAAAAATCCCAGCTGGCGGTGAGTGTTGCAGCGGATATAGATGGGCAGCTATGGCGTGTTGGTGTCAGTCAGGGGTTCGTGGAAGTTTCTTTTAGTGATGATGTCGGACAAACTTTTTCCAAGGCTGTCCGTGTTAATACAGGAAAGCAAAGCATTACCGGGCGAGGTGAAATGCGACCCGACATTGCCATTGGTGGCGATGGAGAAATTTATGTTACATGGATGCAAGATTTGTCTAAACGCCTTTCAGGCTATATTTGGTTTTCACGTTCTCTTGATGGTGGGGAAAGTTTTGAAAAACCACGTATTGTGCACCAAGATCGCGCCCAAATCGAACATGCTTTTGAAGAGCTATCCGTTTCACCTAATGGAGAATTAACCATCGTTTGGCTGGATGCACGAGATTTAGAGGCGGATAAAGCGGCAGGTAAGAGTCGCAATGGCAGTTCGATTTATTACACCACTTCCAGCAATAAAGGCGAAAGCTTTTCTTCAGAACAAAAGCTAGCAGACTATTCATGTGAGTGTTGCCGCATTGCGACAACAACTAAGCCAGATGGCACCGTGGCAGTATTGTGGCGTCATGTGTTTGAGGGTGGCGAGCGCGACCATATGATGGCTGAGATACCCAAGGCTGGGAAAGCTGTCCAACTGCATCGCACAACATTTGGCCATTGGAAGCTAGATGGTTGCCCACATCAGGGAGCTGCGCTTGCACGTGGTGGTGAAGGCGCTGATTGGTGGGGTTACCACTTGGCTTATTTTGATGGTAAAGAAAAGAAGCCCGGACTTTATTATAGCCGTATGGATGGTGAGGCTTGGGTGGGATTCCCTGCTAAAAAGTTTGGCGATAATACAAAGCAAGCAAGGCATCCTGCTTTGTTGAGTGTTGATAATAATGTATGGTTTGCTTGGTTAGAAACGAGTGTCAACCATACGAAAGTAGTGATGGGCATGTCATCTAACGATGGTGGAAGAACGTGGTCGGATGCAGAATTATTATTAAGTATTGAAGGTAAAGCTGACCATCCGCAGTTGCTTCAACTTAAAGATAAGGCTTATCTAGTCGTTAATACTGACAAGGGGCTAAAAGTAACCTTAGTTCAGCCTTGATTTTGTGATGTTGGTTAATGTCATGAGGTTGAAACCTAATTTAACCTAAGCTGTAGCGACGAAAGATGGATGTGAATAGATGATGATGCCACCTAGTATTGTTGATATAGAGGCTTCTGGTTTTGGCGTGGGAAGTTATCTGATTGAGGTTGGCTATGTGACTATTCATGGAAAGCGGTAGTGCTTTCTGATTACCCCCCTGTGATGATTGGCAGCATTGGAACTCAGTTGCTGAACAGCTGCATCATATCTCTCGCGATACGCTGCTAGCACATGGCAAAAGTATTGAAACGGTGATAACACAGCTAAACGAGACTTTTCACAATCAGGTCGTTTACACAGATGGTTGGTTGCAAGACTTTATATGGTTGAATTGTTTGTTTGAAATGGCTGAATCTACGCCACACTTTAAACTTGAAGATTTGCATACTGTACTTACGCCTTATCAACAATCCGCTTGGCATAAAACCAAACAATCTATCTTAAATGAGCTGCAAATTCACCGCCATCGAGCAAGTGCCGATGCACAAGTGCTGCAAATGACTTGGCTTAAAACAATACAAGGTGAAACACTCGCTTACGCTTAGGCAGCCACCAGCTTGTAACAATAACCATATTGCTAGCATCACTATTGAAAATCATCAAGTCACCCGCATATAAGTGATAACACAATATGTATTATTAAAGGAGATTTGCCATGCGTTTAGATAAGCTCACAACCAAATTCCAGCAGGCACTGGCTGATGCACAAAGCATCGCGTTAGGTGCGGACAACGCAACAATAGAGCCGCAACATTTATTGCTCGCTTTACTAAATCAAGAAGAGAGTAGTACGGCTGCTTTGCTTGCCCGTGCGGGTGTGCAATTAAATGCACTTAAAACGGCATTAACCAATGCGGTTGATGCTTTTCCCAAGCAAGCTGAAACTAACGGCGAAATAGCGATATCGCGTGATTTGAATAACTTACTTAATGTGACGGATAAGCTTGCGCAAAAAAGAGATGACACTTACATTGCAAGCGAAATGTTTCTCCTAGCTTTGGCTGACGATAAAGGCGAGACAGGCAAGCTGGTTAAAAAGAATGGCTTGACGAAAAAAGCACTTGAAGCTGCTGTGATGTCCGTGCGCGGTAATGATAATGTGGATGATCCAGATGCTGAAGGCCAACGTGAAGCATTGAAAAAATACACCATGGATTTAACAGAACGTGCGCGAGCAGGTAAGTTAGATCCTGTGATTGGCCGCGATGATGAGATTCGTCGTGCGATTCAAATTCTCGGGCGACGTACAAAAAATAACCCTGTGTTGATTGGTGAACCCGGTGTCGGTAAGACCGCTATAGTCGAAGGGTTGGCGCAACGCATCGTGGATGGTGAGGTGCCAGATTCACTAAAAAACAAAAAAGTATTGTCGCTTGATATGGCGGCTTTATTAGCTGGTGCTAAATACCGTGGAGAGTTTGAAGAACGCCTAAAGTCGGTGTTGAAAGAGTTGGCGCAAGATGAAGGCCAAACTATCGTCTTTATTGATGAGATTCATACCATGGTTGGCGCAGGCGGCTCAGGTGGTGCGATGGATGCTGGCAATATGCTCAAGCCAGCTTTAGCGCGCGGAGAGCTACATTGTGTGGGTGCTACGACACTCAATGAGTATCGCAAGCATGTTGAAAAAGATGCGGCTTTAGAGCGCCGTTTTCAAAAAGTCATCGTTGATGAGCCAAGTGTTGAAGCGACGATTGCTATATTGCGTGGGCTGCAAGAGAAGTATGAATTGCATCATGGCGTAGAGATTACTGACCCTGCGATTATTGCAGCGGCGGAGTTATCACATCGCTATATTACGGACCGGTTTTTGCCAGATAAAGCGATTGATTTGATTGATGAGGCGGCTAGTCGCATCAAAATGGAAATCGATTCTAAACCAGAAGTGATGGATAAATTAGAGCGTCGCTTAATTCAATTGAAAATTGAGCGCGAGGCGGTGCGTCGTGAAAAAGATGAAGGCAGTAAAAAACGCTTTGAATTAATTGAGAATGAGATTAATAGTCTAGAAAAAGAATTTGCTGATTTAGAAGAGGTTTGGAAAGCGGAAAAGGCGCAAGTACAAGGCTCTGCGCATATTAAAGAGACGGTCGAAAAAGTAAAGCATGAAATGGAAGAGGCTACACGAAAAGGTGATTGGCAGCAAGTCTCTGAGCTGCAATATGGAAAGTTACCGCAACTGGAAGCACAATTAAAACAGGCAGCAGCTTCAGAAAGTAAAAACACTAACGTTAAGCCTAGCATGTTGCGTACTGAAGTTGGTGCGGAAGAGATTGCAGAGGTGGTGAGCCGCGCAACTGGTATTCCTGTGAGTAAAATGATGACAGGTGAGCGTGATAAATTACTCGCGATGGAAGATAAGTTGCATGAGCGTGTGGTGGGACAAAATGAAGCAGTTCGCTTAGTTGCGGATGCTATTCGCCGTTCACGGTCTGGGTTATGTGACCCGAACCGACCTTACGGTAGTTTCCTGTTCTTAGGCCCTACAGGTGTAGGTAAAACAGAGTTATGTAAATCTTTAGCTACCTTCTTGTTTGATTCTGAAGATCATTTAATTCGTATTGACATGAGTGAGTTTATGGAAAAGCACTCAGTCTCTCGTATGATTGGCGCGCCTCCAGGTTATGTGGGTTATGAAGAAGGTGGAACCTTAACCGAAGCTGTACGTCGTAAACCATACTCAGTGATTTTGTTGGATGAGGTAGAAAAAGCGCATCCAGATGTGTTTAATGTATTGTTGCAGGTCTTGGATGATGGACGATTGACTGATGGGCAAGGGCGCACAGTCGACTTTAAGAACACAGTGGTTATTATGACCAGCAATCTTGGTAGCCAGATGATACAAAGTATGAGTGACCAAGATTATCAAGTTGTGAAGTTGGCGGTGATGGGTGAAGTAAAAACACACTTTAGGCCAGAGTTCGTTAATCGGATTGATGAAGTGGTGGTGTTCCATGCGCTAGCTATAGATAATATTCGTGACATTGCCAGCATACACTTGCAATATTTAGCACAACGTTTGCAACGTATGGAAATGACATTCAAGCTCACGGATGCAGCCGTGGCAGAAATTGCTAGTGCGGGTTTTGATCCGATTTATGGAGCAAGGCAACTGAAACGTGCAATACAAAGTGAAATTGAAAATCCGTTATCGAAGGAGATTTTGGCTGGCAACTTCGTGGCAAAAGATACCATTACAGCCGATGTGGAAGCGGGTAAAATAGTGTTTAATAAAAGCTAAGTTTTAAATGAATAAAGCTTGAAAAATAAGGGTTTAATATCAACAAAAATAAGAAAAAGAGGGTTAATAGCGCAGGTATTATTATGTTCGCGGTATTGAGCATGCCTGTCTACGCCTTAAAAAACACAACTGCGGATGAAACGTTTTAGCCAAGAACCGCCTGTCATTAAGGAGGTGCTGTTGGGAGCAAGCGCACTAGGCCGTGATGAATATGATATTGAATCTACTTGGAAAGCGGCTAATTTATACTGTAAAGCATCACGCTATGATAGTGGTGAAGGCATGTATCGTTTGGGCATGTTGTATGCCTTTGGTAATGATGTCAAAAAGTGTCAAAATTACGCGGAAAACTTATTTAGCCTAGCGGCCATGCAAGGCCACTTTGAAGCGAAAAAGGTGTTGGAGGCCATTCAATCCGCACCTTAGATACGCCGCCGTGTGTATTGGCTAAAGTTGAACCGAAGCGAGCGCCAGATTTGTATTATGGGAATTACAAAGGGACGGCTGCCATTAATCGTTATGTTGATAATTTGCCGAAAAATAAACGGTGGGTTGTTAATTTAGTCGGCACGGTTGCTGATTGATACAGCGTGGATGAGAAGTTGGTGCTGTCTATTATTACTTCAGAATCAAACTTTAAAGTTTCTGCGATGTCAGATAAAGAATATTATGGGTTAATGCTTTTGATTCTTGCGACAGCAGAGCGTTTCAATGTGAAAAATGTCTATAGTGCCAGTCAGAATATTAAAGGCGGTGTCGCGTATTTACGTTGGTTGCTGTCTTATTTTAGAGGTGATGTCATGCTGGCTGTTGCTGCTTATAATGCAGGAGAGCGTGAAGTGAATAAATATCATGGTATACCACCTTATAAAGAAGCACAGGCATATGTGAAAAAAGTGCTTAGTTTGTACCAATTAAAGCGCCATGGCTATGATGAAAATATTACGCATGCACCACCTATGCTTAAAAGTATGAGATAAAAATGAACCAGACTGTTTTAGTCGTCATCATGGCTTTTTTCCTTAGTGCTTGCGCAACTGGCGCAGGCATGAGGCAATCAGAAGTTAAGCGTATTACTCCAGAGGAGTTGGCAAAGCTTATGCCACAGCCTAGGGCAACCTACACGTTAGAAGTAATCGTCACAGATGCTAAAAGTGGCAAAACACCGGATGAGATGATTGTAAAAATAAAATCGAGTGAATCACTTTATGATTTGAGTGCAAGTGACCTGTTAAGGTTGAACCAGCAGGGAGTTGATGTTGAAGTGCTGGACTACATGCTGGAAAGTAATGCTTTGGCTAAGCAGAATTACCTTGCCGAAGAAATTAATAAAAGAGAGCACGAAAAAGAAAAAGCATTAAAAGCATTAAACAATGAGCGTCTGCTGCAAATGAATCGCTACTATGACCCATTCTGGCGACCATATGGGTACTATCAAAATCACATTCCTATTGGTCCATTAAGAAGGTTTTAAGAGGGCCACGATTTGGTTGGGGTTTATCTTATGGACGTCCATTTGGACGGTAGGTTTTAAGCCCAATCAATTAAACACTGTTATAGAATAGTTATTTAATGTTGGAATTGTTTTATGCAACAATTTACGCAAACCTTAGCAATTAGCGCTAATGGACGGAAGCTTTACGATATTACGCCCCAAGTGCTCAACTGGGCAAATCAACAAAGCTTGAATACAGGGTTGTTAACTCTTTATATTCAGCACACCTCTGCTAGTTTATTAATCAATGAGAATTACGATAGTGATGTATTGGTTGATATGGAGGCTTTCTTTAATCGGCTGGTACCCGATGGTGATTCACTGTTTACGCATACAGTGGAAGGGCCTGACGATATGCCTGCTCATGTGCGAACCGCCTTGACGCAAACGAGTCTATCTATCCCAGTGGTTGAGGGGGAAGTGGCGCTCGGTCAATGGCAAGGTTTATTTTTGTTTGAGCATCGGCATATGCCCGCGACACGGCGCATTACCATGCACTTGATTGGCGAATAGCGTGATGGCTAAAGAGCAGCCATTAACAGTGGAAGAAAAGCGAATTTTCAAGTCTTATTTTGCAAAAAATGTAATAGAACAAGCCAGAATTATCGATGGGAATATGCCATTTTGGCTACGTAAAGATATGAAGGCCTTGGTATTAAAACATCACATCTATTTAAGGTGTGGCATTTATCTGTCTAAACAGAAAATGTAGTGTAGAATTGTTAGGTCATGAATCCATACATGTTTCTCAGTTTTTACATGGTATGAATTGGGTGACACATTGTTGGTCATGTCGGCGAGTGTGCCGTAAAAGTCGATATGAAATAGATATTTATGCAAAAGAGAAGCTAATTGCTGCAAATTACCAACAAATAGTGTAGCCTTTGATACGGAATTTGTAAAATTGTTTTACTGGCCGTTGTCAAGTGACTTTAGTTTTGGTATTGTCATACGCGAAGTCTGATTTTTTTAAAAAAAGTTATTGGGAGAAGATGAATGAAAGTAACATATAAATTATTAGTTCCTGCGTTATTAGCGGGTTTTTTACTAGGCGCTTGTGCAGAAAAAGAAGCGGCTATGCCAGAAGAAGAAGCAGCTGTTGAAGAAATGGCAACTGAAGAAGCTACTGAAGAGGCTACCTCAAACGAGCCTGGTGGTTATGTGCCTTCAGCTGACGAGCTTATCCCAGGTGAAACTAGATAAGAACATTGGTTTAGTTTACTAAAGTAATATTAGAAAAGCGCACTTTTAAGTGCGTTTTTTTAGGCTTGAATTAATTTAAAACCAAATTAAATGGTGCAACGGTTATTAAATACTTAGCGTAATGAGCTCCACTGTAAAGGGTCAAAGGGAACACTTTTTTTTCTGAGTTCGTAATACAAACCATTGCTTTTGTTTCCACCTGTATTGCCAACGGCGGCGATAACATCCCCGCCGTTAACTTCTTCACCGACATTTTTGAGTATTGTTTGGTTATTACCATATAAACTCATATATCCACTGCCATGGTCGATAATAATTAAATTACCAAATCCACGCATCCACTCGGCAAAAACCACTTGTCCACCAGCGACAGACTTGACTGACGCCCCTTCTTTTGCCCGAATAAATAAGCCTTTCCATGAAATGCCGCCATCTTGGCGTTTTCGACCAAAGCTATTGGTGACCTCGCCTTTTACGGGAAGTTTTAACTTTCCTTTAAGGGACGAGAATTTTTTGCCCGCATAACGATTGTCCGGGGTTTGTTGGTTTTTAGCGACAACCTTAGAGGCGGGTTTATTTTTAGGTTTTTTTTGCGTCTTCTTTTTAGCACTTCTTGATAACTTAACGACTAGGCGAGAAAGGCGTTTTTCATCACGCTTGAGTTTGTTGATTTGTCCACGCTGAACCGCAATTTTTTTCGATATTTTTTTTAATACCAGTGCTTTCTCAGATTTTTGTTTTTGTAAGTTTTTGCGCTCATCTTTCTGTTTTTCTTTTAGTTTTGCTATTTTTTGTAATGCCTGTGTTGTTTTGGTATCAAGCTGTTTAATCTCATTGAGATTACTCTGCATATCACTAATCAGCTTAGTGTGCGCCTTGGCAATATAAGATTGATACTTAAGGTCGCGTGAGATTTGGTTTGGATTTTTGCTTTGTAAGATAAGTCGTGTATAGCTTTGGTTGCCTGAAACGTAACGCTGATAAAGCAGTTTTCTCAACTCATTTTGCTGGCGGAATAGCTTTTCGCTAATCGTGAGCGATTGTTTTTTTAGTTTGCTGAGCTTGGATTTGTTTTGTTTTTGATCCTGATCAATCTTATACAGTTTTTTGTTGGCTTGGCTAATGGCCGATTCTGATTTTTTTAATGCATCAGTTACATCATGTTCCTGCTGCTTTGTTTTGCTAAGTTTCTTCTTAATTTTATTAATTTGTTTTTGGATGCTGCTAATATAATTTTTTGCAGCATCTACTTTATCGGCTGCAAAGCTCAGGTGTATCGACGATAACAAACACAGTGTGACCAACCAAACTAAGAGTGTTGTTAGGCATTGATGTGTGAGTCGACCATTAATCATCAAGTATTAGGTGTAAAAGTAATGAGGTTTTTACCTGTCATTTCTTTGGGTTGTGAAACCCCCATCATCTTGAGTAATGAAGGAGCAAGGTCTGACAACGCACCACCTTCTGATAGTGTTGCTGCGCGCCCGATATAAATCATAGGCACCAAGTTGGTTGTGTGTTGTGTGTGAGGTTGGTTATTTTGATAGTCTTGCATGAGCTCAGCATTACCATGATCTGCTGTAATAATCACTTCAGCACCAATCACTTGCGCCGCTTCAATAACGTGGCCAACGCAGGTGTCCAAGGTTTCGACTGCTTTAATAGCGGCATCTAAGAAGCCAGTGTGACCAACCATGTCACAGTTAGCGAAATTGCAAATAATGGCGTCATATTTTTTTGCTGCTATGGCTTCTACGAGCTTGTCAGTGAGTGCAGGCGCGTTCATTTCTGGCTGCAAATCATAGGTGGCAACTTTAGGTGAGGGCACTAATATTCTATCTTCACCTTTAAAGATATCTTCATCACCACCATTAAAGAAAAAGGTCACATGCGGGTATTTTTCGGTTTCTGCAATACGCAGCTGGGTTAAGCCTCGGTTTTGCAAGTGCTCACCAAGTGTGTTTTTTAAAGCAAATGGTGCAAAAATGGTCGTTGCTTTTTTCTGGTTCTGATCGTGTTGAGTCAGTACGAAGAAGTGCGATAGTTGCGGCACACGTTTGCGTGTAAAGCCCTCAAAATCACTATCGAGAATGGCATTAGCAATTTCTCTTGCACGGTCACCACGGAAATTCATGAACACAACGCTATCGCCATCTTCCATTTTGATTGGTACTTCGTTAGTTTGGTGAATTGTCGTGCATTTGACGAATTCATCATTCTCATCACGTGCATAAGCATTCTTCAATGCTTGGCTAGCAGAAGTTTCTGAAAACTCACCTTCACCTTCTACAATAGCGTTGTAAGCTGGCGCTATGCGCTCCCAGCGTTTATCGCGATCCATCACATAAAAACGACCACACACGCTGACAATTCTTCCAACACCAAGTGATTCAATTTTACTTTCAAGTGCTTTAATGTAAGGTGCTGCACTCACAGGTGGCGTATCGCGACCATCTAAAAAGGCATGCACATAGACTTTGCTGAGGCCTTGATTAGCAGCCATTTCAATCATGGCGTGAATATGGTTTTGGTGACTGTGTACACCACCGTCAGAAAGCAGGCCAAAAATATGCAGCGCTTTATCGTTTGTTTTTAGTGTTTCAATGGCGCCGACTAAAACAGGTAACTCAAAAAACTCACCCGCTTTAATGCTGTTGTTAATGCGTTCGAAATCTTGAAAAACAACTCGACCTGCACCAATGTTTAAATGCCCAACTTCAGAGTTGCCCATTTGACCCGCTGGCAATCCAACATATTGCTCAGAAGCATTGATTAGCGTATTGGGATAATCCCGTTTGAGCGCGTCTAAATGCGGTGTTTTTGCGAGGGATATGGCATTGTCTTGGCTATCTTCACGATAACCAAAACCATCTAAAATAAGTAAAATTACTGGTGTGGTAGACATATTTAATATTTCACATGTAGCATTGTAGTACTACATTATAATGCTTGGGTGTCTAAATCAAATCATCCGTCGAGAAATTTACCTTGAAATTTGTGCTAATGCCTTGAATTGTGAAAAAACGGCTGCATATAACATTTGAATCTTAAAAGAAAGCGTGAAGAAACACTGTGGAATTTATTATTGATAATGCAATCTATATTGGGCTGGCACTAGGGTCTGCTTTAGTTTTGCTTTGGCCGATGCTCACGAATACAGGTGGAGGTGTGCCGAGTATTTCGCCGTCAGAGGCTGTGCTTGTGATGAATCGTACTAAGTTGCTGGTATTGGATGTGCGTGATGAGGCTGAATTTGCAGGCGGGCATATTAAGGGAGCGAAGCATATTCCTGTTGCTAACTTGGAAGAGCGGATTAAAGAGCTTGTTAAGCAGAAAAGCAAGCCGATACTCGTTGTTTGCCAGCGCGGTATGCGTGCGAATGCAGCTTGTAAAGTATTGGCAACACATGAGTTCGAGCAAGTCAGTAGCTTGCAAGGTGGTTTAGATAAGTGGATAGAGGCTAACATGCCTTTAGTGAAGGGTAAGTGATGGCTAACATTACAATGTATACAACGGGCTACTGCCCATTTTGCAACAATGCAGAGCGTTTGTTGGAAAGTAAAGGTGTGACTGACATTAATAAAATTCGCGTCGATGAGTCGCCTAAGCTGATGGTGGCGATGATGGAGAAAACGGGCCGCCGCACTGTGCCGCAAATTTACATTAATGAGCAGCATATAGGGGGCTTTGATGATTTACGTGCGTTAGATTTAGTTGGTGAGTTGGATCCGTTGTTAGCAGCAGATTCGTGATTGGTTCGAAATATTAAGGTGATTAATATTCGATAAAACGCTAAAATAGAGACTTGGTTTAAAACGATAAAATTTAATCGGCCCTGAGTCATTGTTATTCGGCGGCTATCAATCAAATAATAGGAATTGAAAATGGCAAAAGCACCAAAAACAGCACCTCAAGAAAATGAAGCAGCACCTCAAGAAAATGAAGCAGCACAACCAGGATTTGCAATTGAGAAGCTCTATGTAAAAGATGCTTCTATTGAAGTGCCAGGCGCACCACAAATCTTCACAAATAGAACAGCACCACAAATTAATGTTGAGCTTGGTAACAGTGCAACTAAATTAGACGATGGTGTGTTTGAAGTTTCAATCAAAGTAACTGTGACTGCAAAAATTGAAGAGACAACTGCATTTTTAGTTGAAGTAACACAATGCGGCATTTTTGCTATTAAGGGCATTCCTGATGAGAATTTAGAAGCAGTGTTGGCAATCACCTGCCCAAACATCTTGTTCCCATATGCAAGAGAAGCGGTTTCTGACATGGTAACAAGAGCTGGATTTATGCCGGTATTGTTAAATCCAATCAACTTTGAAGCGTTGTATGCGCAGCAACAAGCGGAACAAAATGCATCTCCAACGCCTAGCTAATCATTAGATAACTGATTTTAGATAGCGCAACGATTAGATACACAACCATGAAATCTTTACTTTCACAATTAAAGAAATTTTCAATACGGTTGGACCTAAGCTTAGTCCTGCTGAGTTTGGGTTTTTCTTTATGCATGTCAACACCAGTGCAAGCAGCTGATTTTCGTTCAATCTTGACAGAGAAGGCCATTGCTTATGATGCGCCCTCTGCCGAGGCTATTAAGCTTTACATCATGGCGAAAGGTTACCCAGTAGAGGTAATCGTGAACTTGGGTACTTGGATAAAAGTGCGAGACCAACGTAGTGGCTTAAGTTGGGTGGTAGGTAAAGACTTAGATACTCAGCGAACTGTTTTAGTAACGGATAATACCGAAATTAAAGAAAAAGAAAGTGCTGATGCGAAATTGCTTGGTACGGTAGAAAAAGATGTTGTGCTCGAGCTATTGTCTACGAGTATTAATAAAGGCTGGGTTAAGGTTAAGCATAGGGATGGCATTGTTGGTTATATTCAAAGCAGTGCGATTTGGGGTCTATATTGAAAAAAATAGCAGTATTAGGAGCTGGTGCATGGGGTACGGCACTGGCTATTCATATTAGTAACCAACATAAAGTGACTTTATGGGGGCGTAATGCAGGCCATGTTTCTGGCATGCGCAAAGCACAAGCTAACCCACTCTATCTTGGCGAATTTGCATTCAATGATAATTTAGACGTGGAAGAAGATTTAGGAACGGCAATTGAAGGCGCAGACTTGATTTTATCGGTTGTACCTACTGCTGGTTTCCGCCTGTTGTTAAAAGAATTGAAAAAGCTCGATTTTAAACAGCCACTAATTTGGGCGCATAAAGGCTTGGAGCCTATCTCCGCATTATTACCGCATGAAGTGGCGTTTGAAGAGCTGAGTATGAGTCAGCAATGGGGAGTGTTATCAGGTCCTAGTTTCGCAGCAGAGTTGGTGCGCGGTTTACCAACAGCAGTCACATTGGCGGCACATGACACGACATTTGCTTTAGAAGCTTCAGAGTTATTGCATGGAGGTAGTTTGCGTGTTTACAGCAGCGCCGATGTGATAGGTGTTTCGGTTGGCGGTGCAGTCAAAAATGTCATGGCCATTGCAGCAGGTATTTCTGACGGTATGGGTTTTGGTAATAATGCACGTGCCGCAATGATCACACGTGGTTTGGCTGAAATCACACGCTTTGGGGTAGCATTAGGCGCAAAACCTGAAACCTTCATGGGCTTGGCGGGTGCAGGAGATTTAATTTTAACCTGTACAGGGCAGTACTCCCGTAATAGAGAGGTTGGTTTGCAGTTGGCTTCTGGAAAGTCCTTGGAAGATGTGTTGAATAGCTTAGGTCATGTGGCTGAAGGCGTGAATACGGCACGTGAAGTGATGCGCCGCGCTGAAAAAATTGGTGTTGATATGCCGATTACCTATGAAGTGAATCAAGCGTTATCAGACGGTAAATCTGCTAAAGAAGTGGTAGTTGATTTACTAGGTCGTGAGCAGAAGCCAGAAGGTGTTTAACCGCTGCTGAGAGCAAAGAAAACCAAGTTCATGGTTTGGTTACTGGAAGTCTTTTTTCATTATATTCATGATTTTATCGTTTACTAAAGGCGCTTCATCTTTCATTGCCACTTGGAAAAACTGTTTGGTCTTCTCGCTATATTTAGAGTGCTGTATTGATAAGAGTATAAATCCATTGTATGCCAACGCTTTTATAAGCTTGTTTTCATCGATTAAACACTTCCTCAAGAATTGCTCGACTTTTTTCTTTTTGGAATTAGCTATTTCATATATGGGAGAGATTGAAGAATATGAAGCTTTGTTTTCCAGTACTTTAGATTCGGCAATAATGTAAACATTTTAGCGATTTGGCTTTCTTGAATTTCCTCACCACTTTCGGCATGACGTTTGAGCAGCCAAGTAGTGCCTTTTGTAGTGCTTGTTGCTGAGTTAATTCAATTATTTGGGATACAAAAGAACTGTCATTTCTGTGAGGGCAATAAATTGCGTCAATATCGTCTGATGACTTACCATCCCAATTAATGATTTTTTTCTCAATACACATAATGGTTTTTAACTACTTAAACACCACCTTCAAAATCGATCTGCCGCCAAGCTTCATATAACAATACTGCCGCAGAGTTTGATAAATTCAAACTCCTACTCTCAGGCAACATCGGTAGGCGTACACGGCGGTGAGCTGGAAAAGCATTACGGATATCATCTGGTAAGCCCCGTGTTTCTGGCCCAAATACAAAGACATCCTCCGCCTGAAACTTAATGTCACTATGGCGTGTGCTACCTTTAGTGGTAATTGCAAATAAGCGCTTACCATTTAATACGGCTTTGCAGTCATCCAAGCTCTTATGTACTTGCATGCTTGAGAATTCATGATAATCAAGCCCAGCTCGTCTCATTTGTTTGTCTTCTAGCTTAAAGCCAAGTGGTTCAACTAAATGCAGTTTTGCGCCAGTATTGGCACATAGGCGAATAATGTTGCCTGTGTTTGGTGGGATTTCGGGTTCGAATAAGACGATATGGAACATGAACGGTATTTTACCGCAGGCATCGTGTTTGTAATTGCTTGGTGATGTATTATTTATTTCTGTAGTGCTCGTGCGACTACCCAGCATTCTACGTGTGTTGCATCTTCTTTTTTGAGTATTTTTTCTAGCTCATTTAAGCTTGCCCTTGTTGTCATCACATCATCAACAGTCGCAATACGTTTCCCTTTGATATTGTCATGCATATTGATTTGGAGAGCGTCTTGCATATTTTTTAGTCACGACATCAATGGTAAGTTCGCTTGTTGTACGGTGTTTTTTATTCTCATGCAGCTTGTTTTATCTAAAGAAATACTCAGTTGTTTAGCCATTGTTTTAGCGATTTTTAATAATTGATTAAAACCACGCTCTTTTATTCTATCTGCATGCAAAGGCATGGCGATGATGAGGTTTATCTCTTTATATTGATTGTTGTTTGCTAGTTGCTCAGAGAATAACTCATCAAAAGTTTGGCTTAAGAATAGCGTGTTGTTGTTTTTGTAATGCTGCAAAATGGCACCGGTTGGAAACGTGTAAGAAAACAGTACTTTTGTTGTGTCGTAAGCTGGTGTGGATTTTAGATATTGACCGCAATACTCACCTTGCGTTGTTAATCCACACTGAGGGTAGCTGGGGCTGGGTGCGAGATTGAGGCTGCCAATACAACGCTCACACAAGCTGAGTTCGCTAGCCGATGCGGTACAAATTAAACAATTTTGTTTAAACGGAAAGTGTAGAAAGCATATTAAATTTAACTTTTGATTAATTTTTAATCAATTGTTTATCATTACTGCTGATTATTCTTTACAGCGGTTAATTTATTGATTAATATGATGAAAATTATCAATAAAGGCACGATATGCTTGAGAAAACTCAAACCAGCTCACAACAAGCTATTATAAATGTAGATGACTTAAAACTGAATGCAACAGCAGATAAAAATAAGGCTGAAAGAAAAACTGTCCAGCGCTGGACTGTAGAAGATATTGCTGCTTTATATGAAATGCCTTTAAACGATTTGATGTTTAAAGCCCAAACAGTGCATCGTGAAAACTTCGATCCTAATGCGGTACAAGTAAGCACCTTGCTATCGATTAAAACAGGAGGCTGTAGTGAGGATTGTGGTTATTGCCCCCAGGCTGCGCGTTACAATACCGAAGTGGATAGTGAGCCATTGATGCCAATTGATGAGGTACTGAAAGCGGCGCAAGCTGCAAAAGACAGCGGCGCTAGTCGCTTTTGTATGGGAGCAGCATGGCGTAGCCCAAAACAGCGTGATTTAGAGCCGGTTCTTAAAATGGTTGCTGAAGTAAAAGCGATGGGTTTAGAAACCTGCGCCACTTTGGGTATGCTAAAAGAAGGCATGGCAGAACAGCTAAAAGATGCTGGTTTGGATTATTACAACCATAACTTGGATACTGCACCTGAGTTTTACGAAGATGTCATTAGTACGCGCACTTATGAAGACCGCTTGGACACTTTAGACAGTGTGCGTGAGGCTGATATTAATGTGTGTAGTGGCGGTATTATCGGTATGGGTGAAACCCGTAAACAACGTGCTGGTTTATTGGCGCAATTTTCTAATATGGAACGACCACCTGAGAGTGTGCCGATTAATTTGTTGACACAAGTAGAGGGTACGCCAATGCATGGTACAGATGAACTCGATCTATTTGAATTTGTACGTACGATTGCAGCAGCACGTATCACCATGCCAAAGAGTTTTGTGCGTTTATCTGCAGGCCGCCAAAGCATGCATGAAGGCATTCAAGCGATGTGCTTTATGGCAGGTGCCAATAGTATTTTCTATGGTGAAAAGCTACTCACAACAGGTAATCCAGATGCGGAAACAGATAAAGCATTATTTGCAAAACTGGGTCTTCACAGTATTTAAATGCTAGCCGATTTACAAAAGGCCTTAGATCAGCGCCAAGCTGATGGATTGTTACGTCAGCGGCGTTTGTTAGATTCGCCACAAGCTGAACATATCGAAACGAATAGCCAGCAGTTTTTATCATTTTGTAGTAATGATTATTTAGGCTTGGCTAACCATCCTACGCTGATTGCGACCATGCAAGAAGCCACAGGCAAAGCAGGTGTAGGTAGTGGTGCTTCTAATTTAATTACAGGGCATCACCGCTTTCATGATGACTTAGAAAAACAATTGGCGCAGTTCGTCAACATGCCAGCGGCATTGCTTTTTTCAACGGGCTATATGGCTAACATTGGAGTTTTAGGCGCTTTAGCTGGACGTGGTGATGCGATTTTTGCAGATAAGTTAAATCACGCTTGTTTGAATGATGGTAGTTATTATTCCTTAGCTGATTTTCATCGCTTTCCACATAATGATATTGAAGCCTTAGAAAAATTACTCAAAGCCAGCAAAGCAAGGCGTAAGCTCATCGCAACAGATGCTGTATTTAGTATGGATGGCGACCTTGCACCACTAAAAGCGTATTTAGCCTTATGTGAACAATATGATGCTTATTTGTATGTTGATGATGCACATGGTTTTGGTGTTTTGGGTGAGCATGGGCAAGGCTCATTGAATCATCTGCAATTAAAATCACCTCGCATCATCATGATGGCAACCTTGAGTAAAGCCGCGGGCATTGCAGGTGCATTTATAGCAAGTGAGCAAGTGGTGGTTGATTACTTAATTCAAACCGCAAAAAGCTATGTTTATAGCACCCCTGCGCCACCTGCATTGTCAGCGACATTATCTGCATCTGTGACATTAATTAAACAAGGTGATGCGTTACGAAAACGGTTGCAACATTCGATTGCAACATTAAAAAAGCATTTGGATCTAAACACGTGGCAATTAATGCCATCAGAAACATCTGTGCAACCATTGTTAGTTGGTAGTAACCAGGCTGTGCTTCAGTTGAGTGAATACTTGCAGGCGAAAGGTATTCTAGTACCTGCCATCCGCCCACCAACAGTACCAAAAAACACAGCAAGGTTACGTATTTCATTATCGGCTGCGCATTCAGAAGCAGATGTTATAAAATTAGCGCAGATGATTAATGAAGCAGAAAGAGAATTAGCATGTCGTGTCATGTAGAGGTAGTCGGTCAAGGCCATCCGTTGGTCATGATTCATGGTTGGGGTATGCATAGTGGTGTATGGCAACCATTAGTTAAACGGTTATCAAAAAAATATATGCTTTATCTCGTCGACTTGCCTGGCATGGGTCAAAGCCGCAGCGTAGAACCTTACCATTTATATCGCTTAGCGGAAGAAGTTGCAGAAGTGATTCCTGGCGTCTCCGATATTTTAGGCTGGTCACTCGGCGGCCTGATTGCGCAAAGTCTTGCTACTAATCAACCAGATCGCGTTAAAAAACTGGTTTTAGTCGGCTCTACACCTTGTTTTGTAAATAAGCCTGCTATTACGAAAATGCCAGGTTGGGATGCGGGTATGCAACGCAATTACTTTACCGATTTTTCTCAAAGTTTAGATGAAGACTATAAGAAAACGATTATCAAATTTCTGAGCTTGCAATGCATGAAAGCAAAAGATGCAAGAGATACCATTAAGCAACTACGTAATAGTTTTAATGCAAAGCCTGCGCCAACAGAAAAAACGTTGAAAGATGCCCTACATATTTTATTAGAGGCTGATTTACGTGCAGAAAGCATCAATATTCGTAAGCCTACACTATTGATTCATGGCGATAGAGATACGCTAGCGCCAGTACAAGCGGCACATTGGATGATGCAGCATATGCCAAAAAGTGTTTTGCGCGTGATCGCTGGTGCAGCACACGCACCATTTTTATCTCATAGTGAACAGTTTATTGAGGCGCTTGATCAGTTTTTAGAGCCTGATCCAAGCGCGTAATGGCAGACATCATGGATGACGCAATTGATGATGAATATCATATGGATAAAGCACGCGTGCGTGCCTCTTTCGACCGTGCTGCAAAAACGTATGATGCTGCTGCTATATTGCAAAAACTAGTCCGTGATGAAATGTTTGATCGCTTAGACTTAATCAAAGTCTCGCCAAAGAAAATATTAGACGCAGGCTGTGGTACTGGTCATGGCAGCTTTCAACTACAAAAGCGGTTTAAAACGGCACAAGTCTTCTCCTTAGATTTAGCCATGGGTATGTTAGAAAAAACCCATGCGCAACAATCTTTCATCAATAAACTGTTGCGTCAAAAACGTTTAATTTGCGCTGATATTGAAAACCTCCCCATTGCAGATAACAGCATGGATGTGGTGTGGTCGAATTTGGCTATACAGTGGTGCAATGATCTAGATAAAAGTTTCACAGAAATTTCACGATTATTAAAACCCAATAGCTTATTTATCTTCAGCACCTTTGGCCCTGACACATTAAAAGAACTACGCGCCGCCAGTAGTAACGGAGAGACGCATGTGAGCCGCTTTATCGATATGCATGACATTGGTGATGCCTTAACGCGTAATGGCTTCAATGCCCCCGTATTGGACGTTGAGCGCTACACCTTGACCTATGATAATGTGCGCGGCGTGATGGAAGATTTAAAGTCCATAGGCGCGAATAATGCTACACAAGGTCGAAGTCGTGGCTTATCAGGTAGAGGCTTTTTAAAGAACCTCGCTGAACAATACGAACAGTTCCGAGTTGACGGTAAATTGCCTGCCACATTCGAAGTTGTTTACGGCCATGCTTGGACACAAGAAGCCAAACAAGATAATCATGGTTTAGGTGAGGGCGTTTCACCAATTAGTTTTAGGCCAAGAAGCTAGAGGCTTTAAATCTTATTATGCAAAAAGCACTCTTCATTACAGGCACCGATACCGATGTAGGTAAAACCCATGTCGCCTGCCAAATCATTAAGCAATATGTTGCCCAAGGCTTGAAAGTAGTCGGCATGAAACCAGTGGCCGCAGGGTGTGAATTGGTTGATGGTGCATGGCTGAATGAAGATGTACAAAAACTGACAGCTGCGAGTAATGTCGATGCGCCAGCTGAGTTGGTTAATTCTTATTGCTTTAAAGAATATATCGCACCACATTTGGCAGCCGAAAAAGCAGGGGTTGTGATTGAGCTGGGGATGATATTAGCCGCGTATCAACAACTGGCTACCATGGCCGATGTGGTGGTTGTTGAGGGCGCTGGTGGCTTTTTAGTACCGTTGAATAACAGAGTGGGGCTAGCTGACTTAGCGCAAGTCTTGGCGATTCCTGTGGTATTGGTAGTCGGCATTCGCTTGGGTTGTATTAGTCATAGTTTGTTGACGGTTGAATCTATTAAGGCACGTGGTTTGGCTTTGCATGGATGGGTGGCGAATCATGTTGATCCAGAGATGGATTTACGAGCAGAGAATGTGCGGACGATTACGGAGCAATTGGATTTGGCACCGTTGTTTGAATCGAAGTGGTTGGGTAGTATTTAGTTTCTAGTTGGATGGGTTTCCACGATTGCATCTGAATATAGAATCAAAACAATTTTCCACGTTGGGTTTGACCTTCAATCCCTTTCTCACGCTGAGTAGCGCAGACAAAATAAGAAGAAGGCGAGGACCTGTTCGAGCACCGCGACAAGGCACGGGTTGTGTGCCTTGTTAGGGCGAGTTCCGCAGCCGCTTATTTTGTTGAGCAACGCAAGGTACCCGAAGGGCGTGATACCAGGGTGTCGTTTTCTTTCCCCTGTTTCTTTTGGACAAGCAAAAGAAATAGGGTCGCGGTCGCGCGAAAAGCGACATGGTGAATAATTAATGTATATTCCATGTGACAGGTAACGTTACGCTAATTCACCATATGTGGGTTAGTTTATGAAAGCTCCGAGTAATTTTCCAGCATATGAGAAGGTTTTATTAAGAAAAAATAAAGCAACTGCAACTATAATTCCACCAAGAACTGTTTGGTAAAGCCAGTGCAATCGGTCTTTATTAGGCCGATAAAACCGGATGATTGGATAGACTCTACTAACTATTTTATTTAGCCACTGGTATATATGGGTCCACATATTTGAAAACAATAAAAGAACTAGGAGGAAGCTAATAAGGAAAGCATTCTCTATTGTTAGACTTGGAGAGATTATGGAGGCACCCCACAAGCTAGCAAGAAAACCAATTAACAATCCAATTACTTGTATTAGCAACCCAGTCCATGGGTTTCTAACCAGACCATTTCTATTTCTTGCTCTGTTAACCACTTCTTTGACTGCTACAAATGTGTTATTTGTCCAGTCTTCATCATCAGATACAACAGTTAGAAAGCTTGTTGCATTTTCATTCTTATCTAGTATTAATTCTAAGTAGCTACCTACTGATTTATTAGACTTAATACTTTTTGAGCTATCCAAATCGAAAATCACACGTTCGACATCGGTTGCTTGTTTGAAGTGCTGTAGTAGACTATCCAAACTGAACACACGGTAGCCTTTTCCATCAAATCTAATTGTGAAGGATAAGTGTGTGGCTGGTTGACTCGGATCAGCTGGCGAGTCATTGTTCTCTGGCATAGATACCTGACGAGACTTAAAAACATCTATAACCTGAGCAATAACATCACCATCGATAGTGATGTTGAATAATTGCTCGTCTCTTAAATAATGGGCCATGATTTTAGTCCTTAAAAATGAACTTAATTTTATGTCTGTGGGTTATAAAGTGCTTGCTGTTGGATATATTCAACAACTACACGAGGTACCAAATACCGCACCGACTCCCCACGCTCAAACATCCCCCGAA
>JBLIIL010000026.1:0-27133 GCA_047634755.1 Methylophilaceae bacterium | reverse complement strand
AAATCAGCAGCCAAATCAATCACTTTAGTGTTGGCAGCCAATAGTGCAGGCGCTTGTCCCATAGCCACACCATGCGGCGTCGCAAAGAAAACCAAATCACAAATAGTCAGGTCTACCGTTTCAGGATCAGTAAAAGCAACATCAACATAACCCCGCAAGCTAGGAAACATGTCAGCCACGGGCAAACCTGCTTCACCACGTGAAGTCACTGCAACAATGTCTACGGACGAATGCATTGCAAGCAGGCGTAACAACTCAACACCTGTATACCCAGTGCCGCCTACAATACCGACTTTTAACTTTTGATTTGACATAACAGAACTATTCAAAGAATTATTATTAGTATACCTGAAACAAAAAAGGCCGCTTTAGCGACCTTTTTCAATAAGCATATTCCCAATACTGAGAATACGTGAACTCTAGCGTTTAGAGAACTGCTTACGGCGACGGGCTTTGCGGAAGCCAACTTTTTTACGCTCTACTTCACGTGCATCACGTGTTACATAGCCCGCTTTAGATAGATCAGGCTTTAACGCTGCATCAAAGTCAATCAATGCACGTGTAATACCGTGACGAACTGCACCAGCTTGACCAGACTCACCACCACCGATTACGTTGATTTTAATATCAAAGCTTTCAAGGTTTTCAGTCAATGTTAAAGGCTGACGTAAAATCATACGTGATGTTTCACGTGAGAAATACTCATCAACAGGCTTATCATTAACAACGATATTGCCTTTACCTGATTTTAAGAAAACGCGCGCTACTGAGCTTTTGCGACGTCCTGTACCGTAATTATATTTACCAATCATCTTCTTTTACCTTAGAGAGTCAATGCTTGCGGTTGTTGTGCAGCATGGTCATGCTGGTCACCAGCATAAACTTTTAATTTTTTAATCATTGCATAGCCCAAAGGACCTTTTGGCAACATACCTTTAACAGCTTTTTCTAATACACGACCAGGAAAGCGATCCTGCATTTTGCTAAATGTTGTTGTTGAAATCCCACCAGGATAGCCTGAGTGAGTATGGTATTCTTTATCAGTTGCTTTCGCACCTGTTACGCGTAACTTGTCAGCATTAATAACAACAATATAATCACCTGTATCAACGTGAGGTGTGTAAATTGTTTTATGTTTACCGCGTAAGCGGTGTGCACATGCACTAGCTAAGCGACCTAAAACAAGATCAGATGCGTCAATCACAAACCAATCGCGTTTTACTTCATGTGTTTTTGCTGAGAACGTTTTCATAATATTACTACCAATTTATATAGCTTATTAAAATCAAGAGGGCGGATTATATGCTTTTGACTGCTTCTCGTCAAACAAATTTAAGCGCTTAATTAAATTAGTCTCATCGTCAGCAATATTTCCGCAGACAATTTTAACATTATTAAGTGCTTTTTGTCGCATTTCCTCAGCCAACTCTGCTGAATCGTTAGGTCTAAATTTTCTTGCTTATCTAACTCACTTGATGTAGAGCAATAGTGTATGTATGCCTCGCTCAATATTGACCACTATACATATTTAGCAAGCGCGTTATATAGTAAAAGAAAAAAGAAGAACGGATATCATATGGTTTGCGACCACAAACACAAGTATATAGCCACCGTCGCACTTAACTTTATTGCTTTTGGCTGCATTTTTCTTGGCTTCCCAAGCACTGCTCTAGCACTCGGGCTAAGCGATATAGACGTTCATTCAAGTCTTGGAGAGCCATTAAATCAGACATCACTGTTTTCTTAACAAAAGCGCATCTTGCCCTAACACTAGGGCCAGACAGCGACATCAAACACATCAACTTCAAATTAAGTCCAGTAAAGGGTGGTGGTGTTAATATAAGCTTGACTAGCAATACCGTTATAAATGAGCCAATTATTAACTTGTCAGTGATTGCGGGTTGCAATCATTCTATAGTGCGGCATTACTTTTTATTATTAGACCCACCATTCAGCACGCAATCACACACGATAAAAAATAGTCCCGTTAAAACCAAGATGGCTGCTGAACAACTCAAGCTGATTGAGCAGCCTTATGTTGCTAAAAAGTCAGTCAAAAAATCGAAACCTTCTAGTAAAAATATGGTTAATAAAAAAAGCGGCCGCAACAAAAAGCTTACATAAAAAAGTAATAAAGAATCAAAGTCTTTAGCTTAAGCACCAACAAAAATGAATAAAACAACCCGAACAACGGAACGAACACGTCTGACAAGCCGATGCTATCCATTTCTGTCGGCGATAATACTCCTTATCATTCAGGCAGCACAAAGTTGCTCTTAGACACAACACTGACACTAACAACCAACTCCAACCTCGTGCCTATCATGACTAATGACATTGTGTTGGAAGACGAGCTCACTGTCCTTAACAATCGTTTTGCGAACCTGCAAAAAAATCATCTTTCTAGGGTAGCCAAAGACAACAAGTTAAGACAAAGCAGTGAACAAAAACGCAATCACTGGAAACAAGATTTAAGAACCTATTACTTTTTATTAGTGCACTCCTATTGCTGCTGCTTACTTATATTGTCTTTACTTGGTTACGCTGCAAGTAATTTGAAAAGCAAACCGGCAACACTGAAGCACTTTGGGTGGCACGCATAAACCAAACACTGAACCGCTCATCAATAACATGTCTGAAGCAGATGGTGACGATGGTAAAAGCGATACTGACACAAAAGAGGAAACGGAAAATATTTGATTGCCACTGCTTTCCGCAGGAAGCAGTGAAGGCTCAATTATTATCGAAGATGAACAAGCCTTTTCCGTACTAGACCATGCTGATGTTTTTCTATTCCGTGGCCGCCCTGCTTTAGCAATCAAACTATTACATAACTACTTAACAGAGCATCCAAAACAATCAGTCATCATCTGATTATTCTTGCTTGATTTATTGGCTAAAGAGGATTTAAAAAATCAACATGAAGAAGTCTCAACAGACTGCAAATTACACTACAACATTAAAAAAATTTATTTTTCTCACCAAGAAACAGAAGCCACTGATTCACTAGAAGACTTCCCACGTTTAGCGTAAAGACTATGTAATATATTGAATACGCCTAGCGTACTTGTTTACTTAGATGATTTAATTTACAACAAGCGATCAACGCAACGTGCTGTTTTGCGAAGAAATTTAATTGAAGAGTTAACCATATTAAAAGCCATCCCCCTAGAAAATACAGACTCAGCTGGATGTCCCACTGCCATTGCCATTAGATATTGCAAAGTTAGCGGAAGTAAAAGAAAAGTAAGCTTTCCAGAGAAAAGAAAAGAGGAAAAGTAGAAGTCGCCATGTCTAAAAAACTTGAAAAAAAACTAGTTTAGAATTCTCACTACCTGATAAAAAGTAAATGACTTCATGCCATTAAATACGCTGCTACCATACTTAATAGCAAAGTAAAGCCTAGCCAATTATTAGTCAAAAATGCTTTGAAGCAATTGCCTTTAACGCGCGTTTTTATCATTTGATACTGCCAAAAGACCAAACCAGATGTAACCATAAGCCCAGCAAAGTATATTGATCCAAATGCCATTAACTTGCCAACATAAATAAATATACCCAACATCGCGATATAACAAACCATAATTGCCAACACATCATACTTTCCAAAAAATAAAGCGGATGATTGAATGCCAATTTTTATATCGTCATCACGATCGATCATTGCATACTCAGTGTCGTAGGCAATAGCCCACAATATATTTGCTGCCAATAGCCACCATGCAATAAGCGGAATATGATTTTTAATTGCCGCGAAAGCCATGGGAATGCCAAAACCAAAAGCAATCCCTAAATAAGCCTGCGGTATCGCTAAAAAACGTTTTGTCAGTGGATAAGTTGCCGCCAAAAATAATGCGGCGATTGATAACAATATCGTTAAATTATTTAAAAAACAGACAAAGCCAAAAGCAATTAAGCTTAATCCGCCTGCTAACAACAAAGCCTCTTTAACACTCACCTCACCACTTACTATTGGCCGCTGTTTAGTACGCTCAACATGCCCATCGTAATTGCGGTCTGCAATATCATTCATCACGCAACCTGCACTACGCATTAACACCACGCCAGCGATAAAGATACAAGTTACTTGCCAATTAAGTTTTCCATCACCAGCTAAGAGCAAGCCCCATAATGTCGGCCACAGCAGCAATAAAATCCCTATTGGCTTATCTAAACGCATCAAGCGTTCATAAGCATTTAATTTTTTAATCAATGTGTTTTTATTCATCTCAACTTTATTGATCAGTAATCGTCGGTAAAAAAACTTCAGTGACTAATATTCTAGCGCTTTTTAAGCTAAAGATTGATCGTCTCGCCCATAAATAAGTCGGCGTTTGCGGTAGATTCGCCACGGCTTTTCGATACAAAGCATGGTGCTTTGATAATTTTTTATAGCTTAATTGTGTTCGCTTTACCCGTGGGTCACTAAATAAAGTTGCCCCCAATGGCTTATTGCCCAGCTTTCCCAATTTAGCCCACTCGCCGCGTAAACTACTATGTGGCAACACACTATGAGCATAAACAAGCGCTTCTTGATTGCCCATCAGCAACACGTCACGCACATTAGCGGCGGTCGATTGTTTGCGCTTTAATATAGCGGCCTCATCCACAATAGGCTTGGCGTCTTGTTGTGCGATTTTTTTTACGTGAAAATCTGCATAGCCAGATTGCAATCTGGCAGTTAACGAACCTTCATCCACTAACCAGCTTTGGTAAGATGAGGCTAAAAAGGGCTTTCTTAGCCAATTAGAACGTAATTGGATATTATGATGATCTATTTTCACAAAACAAATTATCGCATAATCAGAACTGGTTTGGCGACACGTGTTGCGGACTTAAACTTTGACCAAATCGACACCTTGTCGCATCCAACGTTGTAAGTGTTGATCTACCGCTTCTGGGTAATCTTTTAACAGGCCATCAGCAATTGATTTTGCTCGTTGTAGCAAATCTTCATCGCGGGTTAAATCAGCAATTTTCAACATGGGCACACCGCTTTGGCGTGTGCCCAAAAATTCACCTGGCCCACGTAGATTTAAATCGGCTTGTGAGATTGCAAAGCCATCCGTATTTTCATAAATCACTTTAAGCCGCGCCCGCGCCATCTCAGACAGTTTATTTTGATACATCAAGATACACGTGCTCTTTGCTGCGCCACGGCCTACACGACCGCGCAACTGATGCAACTGGCTCAAGCCCATGCGTTCTGCATGCTCAATAACCATTAAACTGGCATTAGGAACATCTACACCAACCTCAATCACAGTAGTCGCTACCAGCAGTTGGATTTCACCTGCTACAAAGGTTTGCATCACAGCTTGTTTTTCAGCTAACTTCAGTCGTCCATGGACTAAACCAACGCTTAAATCTGAAAAATTCTGTTGTAGGTTTTTAAATATCTCGGTCGCCGTTTGTAGTTGCAATACTTCTGACTCCTCAATAAGCGGGCAAACCCAGTAAGCTTGGCTGCCGGACTGACAAGCTTCACGCACCCGTTGCAAAATTTCTTCTCTGCGTTGGTCAGATACCAGTTTAGTCACAACAGGCGTACGGCCCGGCGGCAACTCATCTATCACCGAAACATCTAAATCCGCGTAATAGCTCATGGAAAGTGTGCGTGGAATTGGTGTCGCCGTCATCATCAGTTGGTGTGGCTCAGGTGCACCTTTTTGACGTAGAGCCAGCCGCTGCTGCACGCCAAAACGATGTTGCTCATCAATAATCGCGAGCCCTAATTTTTTAAAACTAACCGCCTTTTGGAATAAAGCATGAGTACCAACCGTAAGCTGGACTTTCCCGCTAGCAATATCCTGTTGTGCCGCCTCACGTGTTTTTTTATTCTGGCTACCTGTTAAACATTCAATATGAATATTCATGGGTGCTAGCCACATTTCAAACTTTTTATAATGCTGCTCAGCTAAAATCTCTGTTGGCGCCATCAGCGCAACTTGCCAGCCCTGTTCAATCGCCTGCAACGCGGCTAGGCACGCAACAATGGTTTTACCACTTCCAACATCCCCTTGTAATAAGCGCTGCATCGGATGTGCTTGTGTGAGATCTTGACTAATTTCTGCACTCACTTTTTGTTGTGCTTGCGTTAGCCCAAATGGCAAATCTTGTAATAACTGCTTAACTAAGGTTTGTGAAGGCGCAATTTCTGACGCATCAATGCTACGCCTTTTCGCATAGTGTTTACGCATTGATAGCTGCTGAGCCAGCAGCTCATCATAAGCGAGGCGACGCCACTCGGGCGTTAACCGACTTTCTAAGGCAGTTAAATCCGCATCTGGTTGGGGGTAATGCAAGGACTGAATACTGTCAGAAAAACTAGGGAAATCCTGCGTTTCATAAACAAACGGCGGTAAGGTTTCAGTCAGCGCATCCATTTGGATGGCCGTCTTAATGGCTTTCCGAAGCGATGGTTGCGTTAAACCAGCGGTGGTGGGATAGACCGGTGTTAATTGCTCACTAACCGCTGTATCCTTCCCCGCCGCTTTACACTGCGGATGCACCATCTCATAGCCAAAGTAACCATGTCGGACTTCTCCATAGGCACGCAATTGATTACCGACTTTTAAGGCATTAATTTGGTTGGGATAGAAGTTCAAAAAACGCAAGGTAAGCTGCTGCCCAGCTTCATCGGCTAACTGTGCGACTAATGCTTTCCGTGGTTTGTAATTGACTTCTGCATGTACAATTTTACCTTGCACTTGTACAGATTCACCTAAGCACAAATCCCGTATCGGCACAATCCGTGTTTCATCGATGTAACGTAACGGCAAATGCAATAGCAAATCTTGTACATGATGCACTGCTAGCTTTGCAAGATTAACAATCAGTGGCTTAGAAAATGATTTTATCTCACTTAATTGCATGATGCTGCTGAATGATGTCCAATGATTATTAGCTGGGAGAGACTTACTCCAACTCCATTACAGCATCCGCTTCAACCAAAGCACCTTTAGGCAGTGATGCCACACCAACCGCAGCACGTGCTGGATAAGGTTCAGTGAAATACTCTGCCATGATCTCACTTACTAAAGAAAAGTTAGCTAAATCAATTAAGAAGACATTTAACTTCACAATGTCATTCATTGAACCATCTGCAGCGGTAGTCACTCCCTTAAGGTTATCAAATACGCGGCGCACTTGTGCTTCAATACCCTCGACCAACTCCATCTTGACTGGGTCTAAACCAATTTGGCCTGAGCAGTAAACAGTTTTACCGACCTTTACTGCTTGTGAATATGTCCCAATAGCGGCAGGTGCATCTTGCGTTTGAATGATTATTTTATTTATCATAATTTTCCTATTTCAACTTTTAAACTAATTACACTTTTTGTTCTTTATGCTCGCCTTTAATACGATTAATACGCACCACTTCTGGAATCTTCCGTAGATTGCGAATCAACTTGGCCAAATGCACTCGGTTATGCACCTGTACCGTAAAGTTAATCGTGACATACTGGCTGCCATCTGGATCTTGCGCACTCACATGGTCAATATTAGAGTCTGCATCAGCAATGCCCGCAGCTAATTTTGCAAGCATGCCGCGCTCATCAGCAACCACTAATCGCAAATTCACTCTAAATAAACGCTTATCATCTTCATCCCACTCTACATCCAACCATTTATCAGGATCTAATTTGAACTTGCTAATCGCCACACAATCATGTGTGTGAATCACCAAGCCTTTATCTTTATTAATAAAGCCTAAAATAGGGTCTCCGGGAATCGGTCGACAACACGGCGCGAACTGAACTGCCATACCCTCTGAACCACGGATAGTAATTTTATCGAATGATTTCTGATCGTTCGCTACTCCTGCCTCGTGCCCATGTGCGCTAGCGACTAACTGGTGTGCAACCATTAAGCTCACTCGCTTACCTAAACCAATATCGGCCAAAATTTCAGCCTTGTCTTGGACACCATAATCCCGCATGACCTTTTCCCACTGACTATCCTCAATTTTGGCCGGCTCTATATGCATCGCTCGCAAGGCGATATTCAACATACGCTCGCCCAAGTGAGTAGTCTCTGTCACTTTCATGGATTTTAAGTAGTGGCGCAAATGGGAACGCGCTTTACCTGTGACAGCGTAGTTTAACCATGCAGGATTAGGCTTGGACAAAGCAGCAGTAATAATTTCTACATGATCACCATTCTGCATTTCAGTCCGTAACGGTGCTAACTCATGATTAATTTTCACCGCAACACAACAATTACCCACATCGGTATGAACAGCATAAGCAAAATCAACGGCTGTAGAACCTTTAGGCAATGCCAAAATATTACCTTTTGGCGTAAAGACATAGACTTCATCAGGAAATAAATCCACCTTAAAATGCTCTAAGAATTCATGACTATCATCACTTTCAGTCTGAATTTCTACGAGGCGCTGCAACCATTTATGCGTTTGTTGTTGCAATTGAGTCAAATCGGCATCTTTCGTTTTATACAGCCAGTGGGCAGCAACCCCTGCCTGCGCGATATTGTGCATCGCAACACTACGCACTTGTACTTCTATTGGCGTACCAAATGGACCGAACAAAGTCGTATGTAGCGACTGATAACCATTGACTTTAGAAATCGCAATGTAGTCTTTAAACTTACCGGGGAGCGGCTTATATAGGCTATGCAAACCGCCTAAGGTTAAATAACACGTTGGTGTATCCGTCACCAAGACGCGGAAACCATAAATATCACCCACTTGCGATAACTTCAAACCCTTAGCAACCATCTTCTTGTAGATGCTATAAATATGCTTTTCTCGACCCTCTACATCAGCATCTATCTCCGCATCAGCCAACTGCTTCGTAATCTCTTCTAATATTTTAGAGATGACTTCTTTGCGATTACCACGTGCTGTTTTAATTGCTTTGACAATCACTTTATAACGATTTGGGTAGATATATTTGAAGCTTAAGTCTTCAAGCTCTTGATAAATGACATTCAACCCTAAACGGTTAGCAATAGGCGCATAAATATCCAATGTTTCTTGAGAGATTCGTTTCCGCTTCTCCGGCTTCATCACACCTAAAGTTTGCATATTGTGTAGGCGGTCTGCTAGCTTGATGAGAATCACGCGGACATCTTGGCTCATTGCCAACAGCATTTTCCGTACGTTCTCTGCTTGCGCTTGAACAGCTGTTTGCAGCTCAATTTTATCTAGTTTGGTTAGGCCATCGACCAAGCCAGCCACTTGTTCGCCAAACTGTTCTTTTAATTCGTCCGCCGCGACACCAGTGTCTTCCACCACGTCATGTAACAAGGCGGCCAACAATGTAGGCACATCTAAATGTAATTTAGCTAAAATGCACGCAACAGCAACTGGGTGCACAATATAAGGGTCGCCAGATTGGCGCACCTGTCCTTTGTGCGCGTTATCACTATATCGATACGCGTGCCAAATTTGCTCAATTTCATCTTGAGATAAGTAAGCTTTTAGTAGGGTACTGAGTGGTGAGTTTTCACTGTCTGCAGGCAGCAATGGCTGCTCTACAGCAGAATAGTGTTCCGCTGATAATTTTTTTGCGGATTTAGGCATAGCACTTAATCGGCATCGTGCTTAAGTCAATCGCCTAGCTTTTGCCCAGTAGCTCTAGGCCAACTTTGCCTGCCGCGATTTCACGCAATGCAATCACTGTTGGTTTATCACGTGAGCCATGTAAGTTTACCAATGGATCTGAACCATTTGAAATTTGACGCGCTCGGTATGCTGCAATGAGCGTTAATTGAAAGCGATTTGGAATGTTATCTAAACAATCATCTACTGTAATACGTGCCATGGTGAATACCCTTTAATTAAATCAGTTTCTGAAGCAACGCGCTATGGCGCTGTAATTGAATCTTTGATTTCAGACGTTGCGATTGAATAATCGCAATCAAATCTTGCAAAGCATCATCAAATTTATCATTGATTGTAACATAGTCAAACGCAACCACGTGACGCATTTCTGCATCTGCAACCGCCATACGTTTCGCAATCACTTCAGCACTGTCTTGACCTCGGTTACTTAAGCGCTCTTCCAGCGCTTCTAGCGAAGGCGGCAAGATAAAAATACTAATGGCACCTGGATAGATTTTTTTTACTTGCTCGGCACCTTGCCAGTCAATTTCTAACACGACATCATTACCTGCTGCCAGCGCAGCATTTACCTCCGATTGCGATGTGCCATAACGTGCACCATGCACAAAAGCACTCTCAATAAAGTCGCCCGCTTCTAACAGCGCCAGAAAGTCCACATGTCTAACAAAATGATAATGAACCCCATTTTCCTCACCCGGTCGTTGTGGCCGCGTCGTGTGTGAGATAGAAAGCTTAATATGCTGATCTTTTTCCAGCAGGGCTTTAACTAAGCTCGTTTTACCCGCGCCAGATGCAGCTGCAATAATAAATAAGTTACCTGAAATCATATGTCTATTTTAGATGATTTTACGAAAAATAATGGTAATTCATGATGAATAATTATGCGATGTTTTGAATTTTAATATTGACTATGCCTTGTCAGCCTTGTTTTACATAGCCTAATTATTTCATCATTGCTAGTTGGTAAACGTTTTGGTACACGGTAATCATGCGCTTGGGTGCAAGCAACATAATATTTTTTTCTTCATGTTTAGAAAAGAAAGTGACTAACGCGATTCCTATAAATCCAACTCCGCCACTTTTGACAGCACCTACCCATTGCAGTTAAAAAAAATTTCATTTTGCGGATGTGTAAATCTAGGTATTTGCGGTGCTAGTTTAATTATGCCAAGGACTATCGCAAGGCGTTTCCTATGGTTTCATTTAAAGCGCCATGGCTGATTATTATCTGCAATCAATTTATTGGGTTTTATCAAGATTTGTCCGACAGCTTTCAGACGAGCTTCTTTTAAACTTTAATGAAAAAACTCCTCTCACATCCTTCTTCTAAGCATTCTGGCTGATAGGCAACTAAGTGGGACAAACCAGCCGCACAGGTTTGCAACGTCAATGCGTACTTCCAGCACTTAGCCGACATGCGTCCTTGTTGCTTCGGACCAATGAAGTACCAATTCCGTTCTTCCTGAGCCCTCCGGCAAGCTCAGGAATCGCCTGTCTAAGGTATTGCATCCATTCTCATTTCGACAAGCTAATGCGAACAGGCTTCAAATATCATCGGGCCGTATCTATGAATTGGCGATTTCTTGGCGCCAGCGGATACTCTTACGCAATTAACTGGTAGGGTAGAGTATTGGAATTGGCTCTTGTGTTAAAGTTATGTTTTTTTTGGGGGTATTAAGTGCTTTTTATCGTTGATTGGATTTACGGCATTTGTTTCGTCCTCGCTTGGCAAACTAAAGCTAACTGCCACATTATTAACCTCGATATGCTCGCCTACACAGGCAATCTATCCGCTTCGCCCCTTGCTACTCCTCGCTTATGACAGCATCGAGTTTAATGCAAGGTTCTGGCAATCCAGAGAACGACAATAACCAACCGCTGTGCGTGGATCTAGATGGCACTTTGATTCACTCCGATATGCTCCACGAGACCGTTATTGGTCTCGTCAAAGTCGATCCAATTGCCGCTTTGCGTCTTCCTTTCTGGCTACTGCGTGGCAAGGCCGAACTGAAGCAGCGAATTGCCGGGCTGATCGAGTTCGATCCCGCATCCCTGCCCTACAACCTCGATTTTGTCGAATGGCTCCGGCAGCAACACACCCAAGGGCGTCGACTGATCCTCTGTACAGCCTCGGACCGTTCCATTGCTGCGCCCATTGCCAAGCATCTCGGATTCTTCGATGAAGTCATAGCCAGTGATGGTGTGGTCAATCTCGCCGGGGAAAATAAGGCCAAGACATTGGTTGATCGATTTGGCGAGAGGGGATTCGATTACGCGGGCAATTCTAGCGCCGATCTTTCTGTCTGGGAGCACGCGCGGCGGACGATTCTCGTTAATGCGTCGAGCCAGCTACAATGTGATGCAGAAGCCTGTGCTGAGGTAGAGGCGGTGTTTGAGGGCCTGAACTCTGGCTTCATGGTCTGGCGCAAGATGCTGCGCGTTCATCAGTGGCTAAAAAACGCTTTGCTGTTCGTTCCACTACTTGCTGCGCACCGCGTGGCTGATGGCGAAGCATGGCTGGCGCTGCTTTTGGCTTTTGTCGCTTTCAGCCTTTGTGCCTCTTCGGTTTACATTATCAATGACCTGCTCGATCTGGAGAGCGACCGTCAGCATCCGCGAAAATGCAAGCGGCCATTTGCATCTGGTGTGGTTCCTGTTTGGCATGGTGTATTGCTGGCACCGGTTCTGCTGGCGCTCAGCTTGCTGGTTGCTGCCCAGGTTGGTTCAGCGTTTATGGCCTGGCTGGTCGCCTATTTTGCAGTGACTTGCCTCTATTCGATCAAACTCAAGCAACTAGTCCTGATCGATTGCCTAACCCTGGCGATGTTGTACACCTCACGCATCGTTGCCGGTGCCGCCGCAGTAGGTATGCTGTTGTCGTTCTGGCTGCTGGCCTTTTCGGTCTTCCTGTTTTTGTCATTGGCCTTTGTTAAGCGCTTTGCCGAATTGCAAGTGCAGCTGTTGCACGGCAAGCACAAGGTGCAAGGTCGAGGCTATTTGACTGATGATGCGCCACTGGTGCTGATGCTAGGGGTCGTCGCAGGGTTCTCATCCGTGCTGGTGCTGGCGCTATACCTCAACAGCGAAGACGTGATGAGCTTGTACCAGAATCCGCATTGGGTCTGGGGCAATGTACCGGTCATGCAGTTCTGGATTAGCTGGGTCTGGTTGCGTGCCTATCGTGGGGAAATGCATGATGATCCTCTGACCTTTGCTATCAACGACAAGGCCAGTTTGCTGGCGGGTGCGGCGTTTGCGCTGTTCCTTGCCATTGGATCGGCTGGCTGGCCGTGGTAGCGGTTTCATCCTGGGGGCGCCTGTGCGCGCCTCAGCATTTTGTTGTGCCCCTTGTCGACAGGACACGGCTGCCCTCAGTAACCGAAAGATTGGGATTGGGATTGGCCTTTGGCAACGGTCGTAGCTATGGCGATGTCTGTCTCAACCCCGATGGCATGTTGTGGAAAACTACGGGCTTTGATCGCTTCATCAGTTTTGATGAAAGTACTGGCCGCCTTGCGTGTGAAGCTGGGGTGCTATTACGCGACATCCAGCAACTAACCCTCCCACGTGGTTGGATTTTGCCAGTTACACCAGGCACGCAACTTATTACTGTGGGTGGAGCAATCGCTAATGATGTTCATGGTAAAAATCATCATATGCTTGGTTCTTTTGGTGACCACATTCAGCGATTAACCTTACTCCGTACCGATGGTGAAGCCATCGAATGCGGTCCGCAACTTCGTAAAGACTGGTTCTCTGCCACGGTAGGTGGAATTGGATTGACTGGCTTTATTCTAACAGCCGAAATTCAGCTACGCCGAGTCTCAGGCCCTTGGCTGGACTCTGAAACAATACCTTACGCCAACCTAAGTGAGTTTTTTCAATTAGCTGACAGATCAGAAGCTAATTGGGAGCACACGGTCTCTTGGATCGACTGCATCTCTAGTGCTGGACGTGGACTCTTCATGCGTGCTAATCCAAGCAATATAGACCAACGTCCAGAACCAACAGGCCGAAAACTAATTATACCTTTTGTGCCACCAGTATCACTGGTAAATAGCTTGACGCTTCGTCCATTTAATACCGCCTATTACAACCTCAAAAAAAAGCAGGCTGGTCGATCTATAATTCATTACGAGCCGTTCTTTTATCCACTAGACAATCTGCTAGAATGGAATCGCATGTACGGCCCTAAAGGATTTTACCAATATCAAAGTGTGGTTCCTCGGGCGGGTGGGCAAGAGACTATTCAGTCCATGTTGCGTGAGATTGCCCGTTCTGGAGAGGGCTCATTTCTGGCTGTTCTTAAAACGTTTGGTGATAGAAGCTCGGTTGGTATGTTGAGCTTTCCGCAGCCGGGAGTTACCTTAGCTTTGGATTTTCCAAACAAAGGTGCTAGAACTGAAAAACTGTTTGAACGCTTGGATGCCATCGTGTATGAAGCGGGTGGTCGCATTTATCTTGCAAAAGATGCGCGTATGCCCCGTAGTCTTTTTGAAGCAGGCTATCCAAAGCTTGCAGAATTTTTGCCGTATCGTGATTCAGGAATTTCTTCCGCAATGTCGCGACGGTTAATGGGGAATTGAATAAGTTTATGCATAGAACAAGAATTGTTATTATCGGTGCCACCTCAGCCATTGCCGAGCATTGTGCACGCTTGTGGGTTGTAGAGTCACCTGTTGATTTGATTTTAGTTGGGCGTGATTTAGCAAAGATAGATTTAGTAGCTTCAGATCTGCGTGTGCGTAGCCCATTGTCCAACATTAAGAGTCTTCATGCGGATTTTGTCGACCCAGTAAAGATACAAGCCCTTGTTGATGGAATTGTAAATGACGGCGAAATAAACATTGCCCTGATAGCCCATGGCTCCTTGCCTGAGCAACAACAATGTCAAGAAAATCTGAACATGTGTAGTGATGCACTTGTGGTTAACGGTGTTTCACCAGTTTTGTTTGCCGAGGCCTTTGCCGGGCACATGCAAAAAGTTAATGCAGGAACCTTGGCTATTATCGGCTCAGTAGCTGGTGATCGAGGCAGAAAGTCCAACTATGTCTATGGCGCTGCCAAGGGGTTGGTTACATGTTATGCGCAAGGATTACAACATCGACTTGCGAAAACAGGTGTCAAGGTGGTGCTTATTAAGCCTGGCCCTACTGATACGCCAATGACTGCGCATCTTAAGCAGCAAGGCAGCAACCTAGCCAATGTTGAAGATGTTTCAAAACATATAGTTAAAACAATTTCTCAAGGTAAGTCACTTGTGTATGTACCTGCAAAATGGGCGCTGATCATGATGATTATTAGGCATTTACCAGTATTTATTTTCAAGAAAATGGATATTTAATATGCAACTGAAGGTAAATAATAATGCTATGAAATATAGTACAGACTTAATGAAAGCTCCTTTCTTTATAGTAGCTTTTACGATTTTAATTCACTCGATATTTATTTTTGCCCCTACGGTAAACCTTGAGTTTTCTTTTGTGGATGCTACTGAATATTTCTCATTTCTAAACCCTGTTCAATTAGATCAGTATTTTTTTTACCAGGCTAATACCTTAGCTCTATCTTATTTTACACATTTAGTATCAGCTATTTTACCCAACGTTACCCCTCTTGTGCTTATTAGACTTACCAATTTAATCGGGTTGGTGCTGTTAACTATTGGCATAAAAAAGATATGTCATTATTTAAACATAAAGAACTATACGATATTGCTTTTATTAATAGTTTTGAATCCTCTCGTATGGACATACTCAGGTAGAGCAACTGCAGATTTCTTGCCTGTGGCCGTGGGAATTTTTTCAGTGTCACTGGTGCTAGGAAGTGGAAATATATATTTAAGATCACTTGTCAGCGGTCTGCTTTTAGGTCTATCAGTAACTCTAAAGTACCATTCCCTATCTTTGCTAGTGTTTATGGCAGTGTTATTACTACTTAAAGAGAAGCGCGCTGCGGTTATTATAAAAATGTCAATTGTTACAGCAATAACTTTTCTGATACTTGGTTTTTATTTAGTCATAATTAAATTCGGCTTTGGGTTTTGGATAACGCCTGAAAAATACCAGGAAGTTCATCGATTGAATTTTCTAAACATTATCAATAACTTAATTCTCTATTTAGGTTTCTTAGGTCTATTAACTGTCCCCACTTTCTTCTTATCAAAAAGTTTTTATGAGCCTTTGCAAACAAAGTGGAAGCATATATTAATCATATTCACAGCGCTTCTTTTGTTTGGTGCTTATTTATCAACTGACATGGGAGAATTGAACTTTGGACCTCTAGATAGTTTTTTTAATAGTAAATTAAGATTATTGATGCTTTCACTGCTGTGCTTAGTCACGGTAATGCTGACTTTCATGTCAAATCAAAAAGAAAGCAAAATAAGATCATATTTATGGTTGGTTATTTTGTTAACTTTGCTTGTCTTTTCAATCAGTCGTCCAGCACAAAGATATTTGTTATTTATCATTCCTTTTTTCATACTCGCGTTGCCTGAGAAAATTATTGAATGTAAAAAATTAATCTCAACAACAATTATCATATTTGTTTTAGCTAATTCGTTTATAGAGTTAAGTCGATGGTCGACAGGCACTGCCGCAATTTTAATGACTAAAAGGCTTGAAAAAGGAAATTTAATTAAACAAACTAATCCTGGTGCAATAGAGGCTCATGTTGGTAACTTCTTTTTTAGTACAAAAGATGCTGAAAAGTTGTATATTGTAGTTTCAGGAAAAAGTGACAAATCAATTTTCACTAGCACTGCAGGTCTTGGTATCTACAAAAAATCGTTCTCACTAGAAAAAATTAATTAATAGTCACATTTTTATGAGAAAAATTATTCTTCCCGGTGGTGCTGGTTTGGTCGGCCAAAACCTGGTGGCCCGCCTGAAAGCTAGTGGCTACTCCAATATCGTTGTCCTCGATAAGCAACGCGCTAATATTTCTTTGCTCAAGCAGGTCCAGCCGGACATTATTGTCGAGTATGCCGACCTTGCTGAACTGGGCGCCTGGCAGCATCATTTCGTTGGGGCTAATGTGGTAGTCATGTTGCAGGCGCAGATCGGCGGAAACGACTATCAGGAGTTCGTGCGCAACAATATCGATTCGACGCGGCTGGTGCTTGATGCGATTAAAGCTAATAACGTACCTTATCTAGTGCACATCAGTTCGTCGGTCGTCGAATCGGTGGCCGACGATTTCTACACTAACACCAAAAAAGATCAGGAAAAGATGGTGCTTGATAGTGGAATTCCCTGTCCGGTGTTGCGTCCGACGCTGATGTTCGGCTGGTTCGACCGCAAGCACCTGGGCTGGTTGTCGCGTTTCATGAAGAAGGTTCCAGTTTTTCCGATTCCCGGCCATGGGCGTTATATGCGCCAGCCGCTGTATGTCGGCGACTTTGCCAATATCATCATCAGTTGCATCGAGCACCGTATCCGTGATGGGGTCTACAACATTTCAGGACATGAAAAAGTCGATTACATCGACATAATCCGTGAGATCAAGCGCGCGACGCGGGCCGGGACGATCATCCTACGTATTCCATTTTCTTTGTTCTACGCCTTGCTCTGGGTTTGGGGTTTGTTCGACAAGAGTCCTCCCTTTACCACGCAGCAGTTGGCTGCCTTAAGCGCCAAGGATGAATTCGAGGTGATTGACTGGCCGAGGATTTTTGGGGTTCCCTATACGCCTTTCAAGGTGGCAGTGGATGAAACGTTCAACGATCCGCGCTATAGCGACGTCGTGCTGGAGTTCTGATATGGGGCAGCGGATTGCAGTATTAGGTGCAGGGCCGATGGGTCTCGCCGTAGCTTATCAACTGGCGCAGGATGGGCATCAACCGGTCGTTTTTGAAGCCGATGATAGAGTGGGCGGCATGACAGCTGCATTCGACTTCTCTGGTCTGTCGATTGAGCGCTATTACCATTTTCATTGCATTTCCGACCACGCATTCTTGTTGATGCTGGACGAATTGGGCCTAGCGAACAAGATGCGCTGGGTCGAGACGAAGATGGGTTATTGGTATCAAGGCCAGCTGCAAGCTTGGGGCAATCCAGTGGCACTGCTTAAGTTCGAGGGGTTGGGCATGGTGGCCAAGTTTCGCTATGGTTTGCACGCCTTTTTGTGTACTAAGCGTAACGACTGGGCGCCGCTAGATAATCTTGATGCGGTTACTTGGATCCGGCGCTGGGTAGGCAAAGAGGCGTACGAGGTGTTGTGGCGTCGGCTGTTTGATTACAAGTTTTACGACCACTCAGATAACTTGTCTGCCGCCTGGATCTGGAGCCGCATCCGGCGCATCGGGCGGTCGCGTTACAGTCTGTTCCGCGAGAAGCTCGGTTATCTTGAAGGTGGTTCCGGCACATTGTTGCAGGCCTTGAAGGCAGTAATCGAGGCAAGCGGCGGTGAGGTCCACCTAAAAACGCCAGTCGAGAAAGTAGTCATCGAGGGCGGCAAGATTGCCGGGGTGCTGGTTGCCAGCCAACTCTTGCCATTCGACAAGGTGGTCAGTACTGTTCCCTTGCCGTATGTGTCACGGCTCATGCCAGGCCTGCCCACTGATGTTTTGGCCAAGCTCGGAGCAATCAAGAATATTGCTGTGGTGTGCGTAATAGCCAAGCTGAAAAAACCAGTGACCGAGAACTTCTGGCTGAACACTAACGATCCGGAAATGGATATTCCGGGGTTAGTGGAATATACGAACTTGCGCCCACTGGACCATCACGTAGTGTACGTACCTTTTTACATGCCTGGCGAGCACCCGAAATTTTCCGAACCAGATCAACTGTTTCTCGACAAGGTTCGCGCGTATCTGAAGAAGATCAACCCGAAGCTGACGAATGAGGATTTTATCGACATCCGTGCCAGTCGTTATCGTTACGCCCAACCGATCTGCGATCCGAGCTACCTGGAAAAGTTGCCACCTGTCGCCTTGCCAGTACAGGGGCTTTGGGTCGCGGATACGTCCTATTATTACCCAGAGGACCGGGGTATCTCGGAGAGTATTGGTTTCGGGCGGAAGATCGCTATGATGGCCGCCAACGGAGATATGGCGTGAGTGCGATGATTACATGCTGACGCCGAAATTAGTTCGATTTCTGATTGCCGGCGGTATCGCTGCGGGAGTTAATTTTGGTTTACGCTTTGTATTCAGCATGTTTCTGGATTACGGCTTTGCAGTTTTTTTTGCTTATTTGGTGGGGATGCTGGTTGCTTTTTTGTTGATGCGCGGGCACGTCTTCGACGCAAAGAGTACGCCGCTGGCGCCGCAGGTCACAAAGTTCGTTTGCGTGAACGTGGCAGCGGTTTTGCAGACTCTCGTCATCAGCTTGGTGTTAGCACGCTCGTTGCTCCCATTGGTTGGTAGTGTCGAGCACTCCGAGTCGCTGGCGCATCTGGTCGGCCTGTTTGTACCGGTGGTAACCAGCTATTTCGGGCACAAGTTTCTGACCTTCCGATGAGTCGGTGCCGATGGGGCGTATCCAGCCAGCGCTCGTCGATCCACGCGTGATTCGGGTGATCGGTTAGTTTGTCGGAGCCGGTGTGCTTTGTTATCTGGCGGCGATTTAGCCATGACCGCTGGGAGTGTTAGCTTCGTTGCCTTGGGTGTTGTATGTGTCAACATGACACCTTTCATTTGCTCCAGGTTTTTGTAGTGTGAAGCAGAAAGGTTCAGTTACCAACGGTACTTTGTTAACGAAACGCAGCTTAGGGTCGATTGCGGAAGTAGAGCTTTAACTCCCGAAGGTCTGCTAAGTGGATGTAGCAGTCATGCATCCTTAAATTGTGAGTTTCCGTAATTGACTGAAACTGTAGATTTAGCAACGACAGCTATTGAGAAGTATAATTTTATCCGCCCGATTGGGCGCAAATTAAAAACCCGTTATTAAGCAGGCTTATGTTTTGTTGATTTTCTAAATATCTTTAAGCAACTGCTTTTGCTCACGTAATAAATTATTCATTTGTTTACTTAGTAGCTTAATGCATTGCATCAAGTCACCTTTGAAAGCATTACGGGCTGATATAGCTTTACCTTCAACCGTTCGTGTGCCATTGCTATGCTTCCACGGTTGCCATTGCCTTATCTTGAGTGATTGTGCCTTGCGTTGCGCTAATGTCCATTATCTTGCCGCCATATCCTTCTCCAGCTAATAGTTCGTTTGGTTGATTTGGTGTTTTTACGCCCTTATGTTTACTTATCTATAAATCGTAATTTGCGGTTTAAAACACCAACAATTCTAACTTCATCATAACACCATAAATCGTATTGTATGGTTGATTAAGGGTAATGCGAGATGGCGGCTCTTCGTACAAAATAAAGATAATCAATGAGATATAACTTTCCCTGTAACCTTGGGTGCAATGAGTTAATAGAGGCGGTGAACTCAGCTGAGAACCAACATCATGACTTGGAAGAACCTAAAGCAAAGAAGTTTAGCAGACGCATTGAATGTGGAGCATGCGGCACCAACCACCCCCACCGAACTGGATGGTGTTAACTGTTTCAACGGAAGGCTTCTTGGTTGTTATTACTGTTGTTGCGTCCTCCCACCTAGTTTAAACTGTGTTAGTGCGTTTAATTTAGGTAAACGCACCTATTCTTACAACGTATTACGAGTTAAGCAAACAATATATGAGTCTTCAAGAAAATACTCCTCACGTCTGCATACTAATGTCCACCTACAACGGTGAGAAGTTTCTAGCCGAGCAGTTGCAATCAATAGAAAATCAAACGCATAAAAATTGGCGCTTGGTGATTAGTGATGATGGTTCAAGCGACAATACCTTGGCCATCGCCAAACAGTTCCAATCAAGGTGGGGTAATGACCGCTTAGAAGTATGCCAAGGACCTCAACAGCGATTTTGTCAAAACTTTCTGTCTATGGCATGTGATTCAGACATACGCGCTGACTTATATGCCTTTTCAGACCAAGATGACGTTTGGATGGCAGATAAACTAGCAAGAGCTGTTGCATATTTCAAAGCCAGCAATGAGTCACAACTACCAAGAGCTTATGGCAGTCGCACCCAAATAGTAGATGAAGCATTAAACCCACTTGGCTTTTCACCTGAATTCACATTACCAAGATCATTCCGTAACGCACTTGTGCAAAGCATTGCTGGTGGCAACACGCAGGTATTTAATCAAGCAACAAAAGAGCTACTTGAACAAGCAGGCAGTCAAAAAGTGGTATCTCACGACTGGTGGCTATACCAAATTGTTAAAGGTGCTGGCGGCATATTTTATTACGACCCAAACCCCACATTGTTATATCGGCAACATTCAAATGCTATAGTTGGTGCAAACTCATCTTTCAGAGCAAGACTTGATCGAATTTTCTATGTATTGAACGGTCGCTTCAAAAATTGGAACAATATTAATTACACTGCACTTTGCAATATTCGCCACTTATTAACCAATGACAGCCAAGATATTTTAGAAATATTTGGTCGGTTTCGTGGAGCACGTTTTAAAGATAGAGTTCGCCTATTAGAAGTATGTGGTCTTTATTGTCAAACTTGGCAGGGGACATTATCTCTATGGCTGGCAGCAATCATTAATAAAATCTAATCAATTGAGCATACTAATTTTTGAGCGAATTTTCCGAGCTAGACTGACTACAGGAAATAAGCCTTTATATAGAAAAGGTCGCCTATGAATGGCGCGTTTGATATTTCCAAATTTCAAATTGGAATGATAGAAGAATACAGAAGCTAAATCTTTTAAAAACGTTCTGTGAGCTAATCTCTCATCATGAGGCAAACCAATTTGAGTGAATGTTGTAAATCTTCGCATTCCTTTTTTTGCATTTAGGGTCGCTTCTAAAAAGCCATGACCAAACCAGCGATCAGGTTCAAGATGGCAGCCCTCAGCCCATTCATTCCAAGCATTGATAAAGACCAATTGTTCACCGTTTTGTTTTTCTTTAGCCATATCTATAGTTGAAGACAACCAGTACTCATAGTTTTCAGGATGCCCGTTCAATACGATCAATGCTCGTTCTTTTGTTCTAGCTGTGTTGTCCCAAGACGGAAAGACTGTTTTAAAAACTCTCTGATTAGTATAGTTGCGATTCAGATAGAATTCGGCAATGTTAGCATATTGATACACACCACCTTTGTGAGCATCATAAAATTGTAATTGGTTACTACAGTTTTCGGCTTTTATGTTGTGCGGTGGGAATTCAACGCCACTGTCGAATCCATATTGAGCATAGTCCTCATTACCATGAGTCAATGCTGCACAAATATGCAACTCACCCAATCCTAATGATCTACAATAGTCTCGCCAAATTGCAAGAGTCTTCTTCGCATCATGCAAATGTTGAGGACGATAAATAATCAAATATAAGCAACCATCTACCTGAATGTAACGCCGATCTTCAAAAAAAGGAATGAGTGACTTGATGAAATTCAAATCATCATCTGGCAAATATTTTTGTGCTATCAACACTTCTTGCTCAGCACCATCCCACCGTCTAGTCCAGTTTTCATTGGCCCAGCATAAACAAAAGGGCATGTCACTTTCGAAATCCATCAACATATCATCGAGTGGCTGATTCAATATTCGTTTACCAGAAAACCAATAATAGTGATAACAAAACCCATCAATGCCGTAATGTTTAGCTGTTTTAATTTGGTCACGTCTTGTTTCACGTAAACGCAGATCATAAAAACCAAAATCACTTGGCAAGTGTGGTTGATAATGATTGTCAAATAGAGGTTTTGTCTTAGTGACATTAGTCCACTCAGTAAAACCTTTTCCCCACCATAAGTCATTTTCAGCTGTTGGATGAAATTGTGTTAAATAGAAAGCGATTAATCTTGGTGTAGCTTTATTCACTTATTCAGTTTGAGTATCTTTATCATTCATAATTTATCTTTTATTCTGATTTTATTTCTAAGCAAAACATGCCCCACAAACAACGCTAAAAAGAAGTTACAGTTTAAGACCAAAGATGTTAAGCACTTTGCGAATATGTACTTTTACATCAGGACTAATACGCGCACCTAATCGTCTTTTAATTGATGTCAAACAACCAACTTTATTACGAGTATGGTTTTCAAGAGTCAATAACAAACCTTTTTCAGAGCGTTCTACCGGTACGGCTTTGACGACAACTTGGTATATATCTGAGTATGGGCTGCTTTTTAATGCCGCTTTTACAGCGCTTGAAAGTTTGCCCCACGTTGTAGCAAACTCAGTCTCCTCTGGCGGCTTAGTAACATAAGCCACTTCAATAATTTTAAGATTAGCCTGGGCAAACAACTCTTCTATATTCTTTAGGCAAAAGAAACGGATATGAGTGCGATCCAGCAAGCCCCAATTGCGATACTCAAAATCCCCATTAAACAGGCATGACATTACTGCTGCATGGCCTATATGAGGTAATGAAATGACAATACAGCCATCAGGCTTAATTAAAGGAACCATCCGTTGCAAACTTGCCCACGGGTCATAAAGATGCTCAAGCACATCAGCTGCTACAACCACATCAAATTTATCGGTGTTGTCAAGCAAGCGCGGCCATTCGCTAGAGTTCAAATCTGCTTGCATTACCTTAACGCAGTACGGCGCCACTTTCTCAATAGCATCTGGATCTAATTCCAGTCCAATTACTTTACAGCCACTTTGCTCGGCTAATATCTTAGTAATTGAGCCTGGCCCACAGCCAATTTCCAGCGCACTCTTATTTTGACCCACCATTCTAACAACATTGGCTGGTGCAGTGTTCGACTCAACATCGACATCATATTCGTAATTATGACGTTTACTTTTCATACAACATGTCCATTTGTTATTAGTTTTTCCAAAATCCGACCTAACTCAATATATTTAATAACCTTGATAAAGCGCGACTTACGACTCTTAAGGGTCTTGTTAGCTTCCAACTTATAGTGCTTATTATCTCTTCAATCTTCCTGTCACGCTCCGTTATGGTATGAGAAAGATCGACAATCTTCCTGTCACGCTCCGCTATGGTATGAGAAAGATCGACAATTTGACCTTCACTCTGAGCTATGCGTGCTAAAAACTTATCTATCAATTTTAGTGTTGATTTTAAGCGCTCAAACTCATCTAACCATCGTGCAACTTTACTTTCTAACCCACTAAACATAGAGCTATCAGATGCCACGTCAAGCAAGTCAGAGTATATCTCCTGAACTAGCGGTGGACATGCGTCGTCTAATAACAAATGACTTAAATTATAAAACGTATGTCTTAACTCTTCATCAAGAAACTCAGTTTTGTAGTTTTGTAACTCTGTTGGATCGATTTCTAGTTCAAGATGTTTTGCTATACGACTTAACTCATGATCTGGTGATTGCATTAGACGATCATAATCAACAAGCACTCTTTTTTTATCAGCGCTATTAGATAAACTTGTGAGGACATGGCCCAGCCACAGCAGATAACTCTGTTCAGCCTCAAGACCATCTCGCTTTGTTAAGGACTTGGCCACGCTGAGTGGGTGACGCACAGCCAATACATAACTCACGTCGAATTTACCGTAGGCAAACACCTCAGTCCAGAATGGCAGTAGCTTTGCCACACGGGGATCTTTGAAGGCAAAAACAGGTGAGCTACTAACCTTTCCTTTAACCAACTCCAGAGCACGAAGGAAGTACCCCTGCCTGTGCAAAACCTCCACATCATTTGTGTCAATCGCACCCACATTAGTCCAATCACTTTCAATAGCAGCTAACATCTCAACATCCAGTGCATTGAAGTGTATGTCCTCCCAAAAACCTTTTGCGTTGATACCATCAACTGGTGGGATCAATTGAGCACCAAGATCCACACCCAATACTTGCAATCCGCGCGTAATTGCACTAGTACCACTTCGGTGCATACCTAATACAACGATTAATCGGTTCCTTCTTAACTTAGTCATTTAAAAGGTCTTTTCCAACTAGAGAAATCTTCGTGAAGGTATGTCTCCAACGACTCAATTCGGTCAAGGTAAAGAGTTGAGAGTATTGGTATTAGTGATGGCCTTAATGGAACGTTATCTCCCTGAAAAACTTTTAAGCCCAAGTTACTATTATTTAACGTGTTAAAAAAACTATCGAGCCCCAGATGGTTAAGAGATCTATTTAACAACTCAGTAGGATTATGACTAATTTCTTCATATTTTATAATTAACAATTGATTACTAGGAAACACACTTAACCATTGCCTAATACATGTTTCATAATCACCTCTAGCCAGTGACCCGTGAGAATTGAAGTGATCAACAAACCATTGATCAGATGCTTCCTCATGTAGCATTTCCGCTCTAGCTAACGCTATTCTTGCTGACGACCAAGCACGCTCAATAGGATTGCGAATTAAGTAAAATAAACGTAGGTGTGGCATTAAGTCATAAATTTCTTGAATAACTTCGATAGGCAAAATACCGTACGCTGGAGTAATATCGCCGTTAATCGAGGCTTCATTTGTAAAATGTTGCAGATACCAATCAACCCCCCGTCCGTAGTTTTGATCCCAGAAATGAACTTCTTTACCAGCAGGGAATTGAATTTTTGGATGCTCTACCAGCGCCTTATAAAGCCAGCTTGTCCCAATCTTTTGGACGCCAATACCTAAAAAATTTAACATATGTTTACATTATTACAAAAATTTAATTAAGCATAATTTCTGGAGTACAAGAGAAATCTACAATTCCAGTTGAGTATTGGGCGTGATCATCCATTACACGAAAACAACGTGCATCCACAACCCTATGTAAATACTTATCTTCATCGTCAATAGTTCCTGCAACCCCTGCATTAAGAAAATACATGCCCGGACCTAGCAAACAAACAAACCGAAATTCCACCAAAACAGAACCCCCCTTTTCAACAATTTCTAACCTTTCAGCATTATGCTTTCCTGATGTTGCTCCACCCAGCTCGAAGCCAGCTACAGTTTTAATTAGCATACCAAAACGTACATTGCTTACGCCCTCAGTGAACCGGACGGTATAGGTATAACGGTATGTCGTTCCACGAATCAAATTATTAACTTGCTTGCCACCTAATGTCAGTATCGCTGGTGACGCAATATAGGCACCATGTGACACATATTCCATGGCGGTAGATTTTAAATTGGGATCAAAACTTTCTTGCAGCGCCTGCGCTCGTTCAACTAATATTTGATTCTCATCTAATATATCTTCTAATAAGTTTATATTGAATTGAAATTGCTCACTTATCCGCCGGATTTCATTACGAATAACACTACGTTGATCAGCTGGAGCATAAATCAATCTTTGATAATGACCAACCATTTTTTTAGGCAAGCCAACCGCCAGTTTTTCACCAGCACCTATAAGAACAGCACGATCACAAAGATCTACAATTGTGCTACCTGAGTGCGACACAAATATTATGGTTGAACCATTAGCACGCATAGCCTCTATACGAGAAAAACATTTACGCTGGAATAATTCATCTCCCACAGAAAGCGCTTCATCAACGACTAAAATTTCAGGATCAACATTAATAGCAACTGCAAACGCAAGGCGAACCAACATGCCACTAGAGTAAGTTTTTACAGGCTGCTCAATAAAATTACCAATGTCGGCGAATGCAGCAATCTCATCAAAACGCATATCTATCTCTTCACCACTCAACCCTAGCACCGCCGCATTCATATAAACATTTTCACGCCCGGTAAATTCAGGGTTAAAGCCTGAACCAAGCTCCAACAAGGCGGCAATACGGCCATTTGTTTGCGTAACCAGTGGTAGGGTTAAGGATGCCACAGATCAATTGAAGCAACGTAGATTTACCACTGCCATTGCGCCCAATAATACCAACTGTTTCACCTTTTTTAATTTTAAACGATACGTCTTTGAGTGCCCAAAATTCACGATAATACTGTTTGGTTTCTTTGCCTGCTATGCGCCTTAGTCGCGGCATGACAAACTGCTTGAGCCTATCACGTGGATTGTCGTAAATTTGATAGCACTTGCTGAGGTTTTGAACGCTAATTGCTATATCACTCATGGTTGCGACCCATTTTCTTGATGCTGTTTTTTGACTTCAACATCTTGTTTTAAGTGAGTATTGGCTACGATGCCTAAGCTGGCTATTTTACTCATAACCGCTTGCACACAAACATCCAATGGCTCCACTCCTGTATTTAAAACCAATTCTGGGTTTTCTGGTTTCTCATAAAGAGATGAGATACCTGTAAATTCAGCAATTTCGCCGGCACGGGCTTTTTTATAGAGTCCTTTAACATCACGTGTTTCGCAAACTTCAATCGGTGTATCACAATAAATCTCAATAAAGTCACCCACCTCAACCATGCTACGCACACGATTACGGTCTACTCGGCAAGGTGAGATAAAGGCTGTTAAGACAATGATTCCTGCTTCCATAAAGAGCTTGGCCATTTCACCAATGCGCCGTATGTTTTCTTGGCGGTCTTTATCAAAAAAACCTAAGTCGCCACAAAGCCCATGGCGTACATTATCGCCATCTAATACAAAAGTTTGGCAGCCTTGTTGATGTAAAGATTCTTCAACCGTATGTGCCAGCGTAGATTTG
>JBLIIL010000025.1:0-27736 GCA_047634755.1 Methylophilaceae bacterium | reverse complement strand
GGCTATAGATTTTTTGAGCAGTAAAAGAATACAAGCAAGTGTGCCACCAAATACTGCGATGACAAAACCGATTGTTGACCATAGTGGATGTATTTGAATCATGGCTTGTTCAGACTCACGATAAGCAGCCAGCATTTCAGGGTTCATCTGCACAAAGAAATTAATGCAGCCCATTACATTCCAAAGCAGCATAAAAATACCGATGACCCAAAAACTCCAGTGGACTTTATTAGTCATAATTTTACTCCGAAGATTTTTCTTTAAGTTTAGCTTTGGCTCTTTCTTGTTGTTTAAATACTTTGGCGACAAGCTTTTGTGCTTCTTTTGCAATCGCGCTATTTAAAACTTCCCTTTTGATTACATAACGCTCTAATGGATCAAAAATTTCTTCAGGGTCAACTTTAATGCCATCTTTTAGTTTCCTTAGCTCTCTTATCATGGCGGATATAATTAAGTCAGACAGTAAAACGGCACCGATTTTATAACGGATCACTTTGCTTGTATTCAAAAAAATCCTTAATCACATCTTTTTGTATTCCCCCTTTACAGAAAAAAACTGTTCTTAATCGACATTTTTTTTGGATTTATACTTTTGAAGTCAAGTGTACAAATGTTTTCGTTCTCAACTTTTCCATTCAGTGTGACGCGGTGAATTTCCCAAACTAACCCATTAGGAAGTTCTACCCATTTGATACCTTCTCTTGATGCATATTTGACGGCTTGTTTCAGATGGTTTTCTTTTAGGTTGAGGCCAATCGCTTTTACTTCGATTAAGTACTCAACACCCTTTCGACACTTGACTGCTAAATTTCAGTAGGTGACCTGGATTGCATATTACCTTGTGATGTCTGAGTATTTGTCAAAGCCAAATATGTCCTCAAGCATGTCAGTAACAATCGTGACTGTCAGATTCGTTGAAATCGTACTCTTTCGTCTTAAGGAGCATTTTTTAAATTTGGGAACGGTTGAAATTGAACGTTTAGACACTATTGCAGGTACATTCGCCATGATGTTTACCTTATTAGTTCTTTTTGTTTACTACTACAACAATATAAATGTATTTGCTTGGGTAGTCTAGTTGATGGCGGCTATGAAGTGGGTTAGCTAATACTTAATAAAATGTTGCGCACAGGCGTAGGTAGTGCTGCACCAATGGCATCTTTTACTACCATCCAAATATACCCAGTCTTTTCTTTTTGTTTTGGTGCACTGGTAACTAGTAACGGTTGCGGAGTAATGTCGAGTTTATAGTGAGTAAACACATGATTAACAACAGTTAATGGCTCATCTGAGTCGACCGTTAAACCAAACCGTTCATGAGCCACTTCACTGCCAATCTCAGTCATGCTAATTTCAGGTAAGCTCCACAGACCTGCCCAGATGCCTTTTTGAGGACGTTTTTCTAGTAGCACTTCATTGCCCATGCGAATGACTAGCATGGTGGTTTCTTTATGCGGGATGGTTTTTTTCAGTTTAGGTGTGGGTAAGTTTTTTGTTTGGTCGTTAGCAAGTGCTTTGCAGCTATTATTCACTGGGCAGAGTTCGCACTTTGGTTTGCTGCGGGTGCAAATTAATGATCCTAAATCCATTAAACCTTGCGTGTAGGCAATGGCGTCTTCAGGTGGATTTTCTTGTTCAGCGATTGTCCATAACTGTTTTTGAATGGCGGCCTTACCTGTCCAGCCTTCAACTAAAAAGTGCCTTGCGAATACACGTTTCACATTGCCGTCTAAAATCGGTTGTGGGCGATCTAAAGCAAAGGTTGAGATAGCGGCGGCAGTTGAGCGACCGATACCTGATAAGCTGATAATGTCGTCAAAGTTTGTTGGAAACACTCCATTGAAATCATCAACGATGGTTTGTGCAGCATTGTGCAAATTACGCGCGCGTGAATAGTAGCCTAGGCCACTCCATGATTGCAGCACTTCTTCCTGTGTTGCATTGGCAAGGTCAGTAATCACTGGAAAACGTACCATGAAGTTGGCATAGTAACCAATAACAGCGGTGACTTGGGTTTGTTGCAACATGATCTCAGAAACCCAAATCGCATAAGGATTTGTGGTGTTTTGCCATGGCAAGACATGTCTGCCATGGTCTTTTTGCCATGCAATAATTGCGGTTGAAAAAGCACGCATATGTGCTTAAAACTTAAGCAAGTCTTTTAACTTCTCTTTTGCTTTATCTTCTACGCTTTCTGGTTTTTCAGCTGGCGCAGCTTCTTCGGCAGGCTCTTTTTCCTTTTTACTTAATAAGCCTTTGAGGGCCTCTAATTTATTGCCGCCGCCAACAAGTTCTTGTAAAGCAGCACCTTTGGAACCACCAGCTTTTTCTAATAGTTTGGCTTTAGCAATACCTGTTGCAACACCCGCAAAATCTAAGCCGAACTTAGGGTTATCAAATGAGCCAGCAACTTTGACTGGAATGCCAACCCCGCTCAACTGATTCAAATCATCACCACCCTGACCTTTTAGCGACTTAACAATCGTTGGCTTGGCGACGTAGTTAATCATTTCATTTGCAATATCAATCGTACCTTTACTGTCACCTTTGGCTAAACGCAAAATAGGTGCTTTCATGGCTAGATCATTGTTTTCTGCGACGCCATCCTTAATGGTAAAGCTGGCAGTGAGTTCACTAAAGTCAGTCTTTTTCGTGCTATCTGATGCTAACTCCTTTGACTTTGAAAAGTTCACTTTGTTTTTAATTTCACGAATGCTACCAGCAATGTCTACACCCTTAAGTGCACCGTTAGCGAGTTCGAGTGATGAGGTGCCAGCTAAGCTTTTTTTCAAACTATTTACCGTATTGCCTTGGGTGGTGATATCCACTTTAACGGTGCCGTTGCCAGACAGTATGTCATTGTTAATGGTGTCTTCTAATAAAGAACCAACGGAGACGTTGCTCATGGTTTGTTTAAAAGCGATATTGGGCGTTGCGCGCGCATCAACATCCAATGAACCTTTCATGCTGCCACCGTATAGGCTGGCTGAGAATGGTGCTAATTTTACAACACCATCATCGGCTTTTAAATCAATCCCCACATTAGCCAGCTTGGTTTTACCATAAGTCAGTTTACCAATACGTAATGAACCATTGGCATTTAAGGCTTTTAACGCGCTTAAGTCAAGGATTTCATTACCCGTGGTTTTTGAATCGACAGGCGCTTCACTGATATAATCATTTAAGTTCACTTGGTCGATATCTAGTTTGAAGTTGTATAACGGCTTAGCAAATTGGCTGATACTTAATGCCCCTTTAATTTGGCTGTCATTGACCTTCACGTTTAAACCACTAAAAGCGATTTTTTTACCATCGGCTTTGATGCCAAGGTTTAGGCGCGATACGTTGTAGGTGTCATACACGATCCTGTTGATTTTTACTTTACCATCGAGTAGTAAAGCGTTTAATGCAGACATGTCGGCAGGCTTGCCTGAGTCTGCACTAGATGCGGTTGGCGCACCTAATAATTTGTTCAGGTCTAGTTTGTCAGCAGTTAAGTTGAATTTAATATTAGGCTTTTTAAAGCTAGCGACGGCAACATCACCTTTGAGTTTGGTGTCTTCTAATAAAATATCAAACGAGCCGTTGGCTAACTCTTTTTTGATATCGGTATGTGTATTTAAGTTAAAGGACCCTTTCACTGCACCATTGGGCAAGCTCGGGTCTTTAATATCTAGCTTTCCAACCAGTTCTGGTATGTCAAAGATGAGCCCTTCCATATTGCCTTTGAACGATGATGAAAAGGTCCCTGTTACAACGCGCTTGCCTTGTGTCATCGATAAGTCGCCAGTGATGCCCGTGCTTTGAATGGCTTTTGGTGAGCCTTGCATATTCGCTAACACCATATTGACGGTTAAATCATTCCCTTTACCTTTTTGCGTCAGTTTCACAGTGACCTTGTCACTTTTCACGTTATCTTGCTCAATGTTAATTGATGGAGCATTGAAGTTGATGCTTTCTGCAACACCGTTAAAGTCGCTAGAAACAAAGAGTTGTAAGTTGTCGATTAATAATGCGCTATTTTCTGTTTGTGCATCAACATCACCAGTTGCTTTAATATTAACATCTGTCCGATCCAGTAGTGCGCCTTGGATGGAGCTGTCTAGCCCTTTTACGCTAAAGCGCTTTCTTCTAGGGTCATACAAGAAAGTGCCTTTGATTGCCGATGTTGCATCAACGGCAGGTTGGTTGGCTTTAATGGTGAAGTTAGTGTCTAAATCAACAGGCTCACCTAAAACAATATGGCTAGACGTTAAGTTGAAGTTGCTTACGTTGTATTGTGTGTTTTGTGTTTCATCAGCATAACTCACCTCCGAGTTCGTGATGTTAATGCCTTGTACATTAAATTGAACGTCTTCTGACTTTGATTCATCAATACTCAACAAGTCGTCGTAGTTGTTCGTGCCGTCTTTATATTTAACGACATTGGCTTTTGCGCCATCAATATAAATGGTATCAACGATGAGAGAGTTTTTGAGTAGTGGCAGCACATCGAGCGCGACTTTGGCGCTAGTAATAGAGGCAAACTCTTTGTCAGACTTGTATTCAGAGAGAGAAACCTTACCTAAATCTGCACCTAGTTTTGGCCAGAAAGAGAGGCTAATGTCACCTTCGATGGTTAAGTCTCGATTGTTATTTTCTTTAACAAGATCAATGATTTCCTGTTTATGGTCATTCGGGTTAAACGTTGCAGCAAAATAAGCGATAAAAGCGAGCGCAAAAATGACAATAGCAACAAAAACTAAAGCAGTATATTTCAATATTTTTTTCATTGGTGTTCCTTCAATTAACTTAAGCTGTTAATCCATTTATTTTCGATGATGAATAATATTTACCAGTAATAAAAAAGCACTAGTGCGCCAAATGCAATGCGATACCAAGCGAATATGGCGAAATTGTGATTAGCAATATAGCTAATAAATACTTTAATGACAACGAGTGCAGCAATAAATGCAGTGATAAAGCCAATTAAAAATATCCACACATCATCACTAGCAAGTAAATCTTTGCTTTTGTATAAATCATAAGCAGTTGCGGCAAACATGACAGGAATCGCTAAAAAGAATGAAAACTCAGTTGCCGCTGTGCGACATAAACCAAACACCATGCCACCGATAATGGTTGAGGCTGCTCTAGATGCACCAGGGATTAAGGCAATGGCTTGTGCAAAACCTATCTTCAACGCAAGCTTCCAGTCCATATCATCCACAGAGGTGACTGAGACTTTCGGCAGTTTTTTTTCTATCCATAAAATAATAAAACCACCAATAATGAGTGCAATGGCAACTGATTTTGGATTGAACAATAAGGCTTTAATTTGATGGTGAAAGGCTAGTCCAATAATGGCTAATGGTAGAAAGGCAATGAATAAATTAAGGATTAATTGCTGCGATTTTGGCTCGCTTAAATTAGTCGTAACATGTAAAACCTTGGTGCGGTACTGCCACACCACCGCTAGAATTGCACCCAGCTGAATAATGATTTCAAACACATCACGTTTATCTTTAGTCAAAAATCCCAGTACATCACCTGCAATAATGAGATGCCCAGTACTACTAACGGGCAAAAATTCAGTTGCACCTTCTACGATGCCCATGATGATGGTTTTGAGAATTAACAATAAATCCATGAGTGGCTTTGTTTAAATGGTTGTTGAGGAATCGTCTGTTTTATCAGCTAGTAGTTGATGAGATGACTTTCTAAAAACAAATGGCGCCATTGTTCATCTATTCAGTTTATTTCAGCATACCCAGTACAGCGGATAGTAATTCGTCTGACTTGTTATCCACTTGACCATTAGGTGTCATACTGTTTACAATCTCTGGTAAATATTTTGCAATTTGACCAGACAGCAAGCTAGAGTCAATGCTAAATTTAGAAGCTAGTTCTGTAATCGTATCATTACCCAATACGCTAACAATTTGATCTGGAGAAACTGATTGATTTACATCTTGGCCAACCCAAGAGGCAGCAACATCACCTAAGCCACCTTGGTTGAATTTTTCTAAAAGACCGCCGATGCCACCATTTTTGTTAAGCACTTCCATTGCAACTTGGCCGAGAATACTTGTATTAGCTCCGCCACTTTTTCCACCTAACATATTACCTAATACTGCTCCAGCAACGCTGTCAAATAAGCCCATTCTTTTTGTCCCTTATGTAAAGATCAGAACAGTAAGCATAACTTAAAATGATTCGTTATCACGTAGGTAACGCCACATTCCCACTGGTAATTTACCTAAATTTACACTTCCGATGCGAACACGCTTCAAACCGACCACATGTAGGCCAACCATTTCACACATACGTCGAATTTGGCGCTTTTTACCCTCACGTAAAACGAAGCGTAATTGGTCTTCATTTTGCCAGCTCACTTTGGCTGGTTTGAGTTCTTCGCCATCTAAATGTAAACCGTGGTTTAAGCTCTCAAGGTCTTTATCGCTAAGCTCACCTTCAACACGTACTAAGTACTCTTTTTCTACGCTGGTGTCTTGCCCGATTAAGCGACGTGCGACACGACCGTCTTGAGTAAGGACTAACAAACCTGTTGAGTCAATATCTAAGCGACCTGCTGGTGCAAGTCCGTGTAAGAATCCTCGTTGAAACTCTTTTTCATTGACTTCGTTTAGGTCAGGGTCTTCTATCCATTCATTATCAGGGTGCACTAATACAATTGCAGGTTGGTAACCATCTTCCGCTTGGCCGCTGACATGACCAACTGGTTTATGTAGCAAGATTGTCACGCTCTCGGATTGATGCTCCATGGCATAAGCACTGACAACGATTTCTGCATCTGGGTTCACACGTGAGCCTAATACATCAATAATCTTCCCATCGACTTTTACCCAACCATTAACAATCCAATCATCTGCTTCACGACGGGAGCAAAGCCCAATATCCGCCATCAATTTAGACAGTCTTGGTTGGGGGTTACCTTGCGTAACTGATAATTTCTCAGCTGCTTTTTGATGGGCTGCCGTTTTACCTGCGCGGGATTTATCAAACTCACTCGCGACAAAACCATCGCGTGCTTTACCACCACGTCGTGGCGGATTACGGTAATTACCTTCGCGGTCTGCGTAATTGCGGGTGGTCTCCGCTTGGATTTTTCCACCATCATCTTGACGGTTGTCAGGCGCTCTATTGTTATCTCTTGATCTATTGTCTTGTTGCGGATGATATTGTTCGCGATTACTGTTGTGGCCATCGTTGCCAACAAAAGCACGATCTTTAAAATCGCTTCTTAAAACCGGCTGCCCATCTGTTGGCGCTCGTTCTGCTTTTGGTGCATCACGCAAGCTACCATCATGTCGATGATTGCGCTGGCGAGCACTTTTATTTTGAGCGTCTTCATTCTGAGCATTTTCAGGTTTGAATTTCGGCGGCAGCGCTTTAGAGCGGTCGCGCTTACTAGGATCAGCACGGCGTACCGGCCCCCTAGAATTACTGGTGGTTTCTGAAGACTTTTTGTTGAGTTTAATTGTGGTCAAAATGGGTTCCTAATTTGACGTGCATTTTAACAGAGTAAACCTTACTATATATCAAGTTTACACTTTGATTACAAACAAAAAAGCCGCAGCATAGCCACAGCTTTTTATGATTAGATCAATATCGCTTGATCAAGGGGGTTTATTTGTCCCCGTCACGCATTTTCTGGAACCAGTACTCTAGTTGTTTGCCAGCTGCTTCTCGTCCGCCAAGACCAAAGGCTAGGGCAAGTGCGATAGCAACCGCACCCAGAGTTAAGCCAAATGCTATGTTGACGATATCGTCAGCGATACCCATTGCACGTAAGCCCATCGCAACCACTAATCCAATAATCGCTAACCTAGCGATACTTGCTAGCCCAGAAGGGTTTTTACCGCTAGCACGGTCAATGGCATTGTAAGCAAGGTTTGATAACCAGAAGCCGATCATCAAGATGATTGAGCCGAGCAAGATATCACCACCAAACTCAATAAACATGCTAACGATGTTTGGTACTTGTGTAAAGCCTAAACGGTTTGCTGCTTCAGCAGAAGCAAATAACATAGCGAAAAACACAATCAATTTGCCAACAAAATCTGACGCAGTTAAATTTTCACTAAAGGCTTTAAACCCAATTTTTTCTGGAAGCTGATTGAAGCCGAGACTTGCAAGAAATCCAGTTAATAAAGAGGATGCAAAAGTAGCTACATAGTAAATAATGAATAAAATCAGCACTGCACCAATAATGTGAGGAATGGCCGATAACACCATTGATAACATGTCGCTTGCTGGATCAGAAATGGCACTCATGCCTAAAGTATCAAGCGCACTAATTAATGTTGGAATCAGTACTAATGCAAAAACCACCGAGCCCACAATCTGTGAAATCTTGATTGATTTTTGCATGCCAACTGAGCTGCTTACTTTGTCCACACCAGAAGTAGCTAAAATATTCGAGACTAAGCCACGTAAAACTTTAGCCACAACAAACCCAACGAAAGCCATCACGGTAGCCCCAAATATATTAGGCACCATGCTTAAGAATTTATCGACCATGCCCTGAATTGGGTAGAGCATGCCTTCCAAACCAAATTGTTTTAAGACTGCTGGGACAAATAATAAAAGGATAATCCAGAACAACATATTGCCAAGGTTGTTGCTCATTGGCTGCATGCCAGCTTCTTTGCTTAGCTTCTCGTCTAAACTTGTCTGAGCCAATGCTTTTGTTGTCATTAGTCGGAGCAAAGTGCCAATGGCTAAGGCAGCGGCAATTAACACAGCGCCACCTAGAAGTTTTGGCATGAATTCGAAAATTTGCGACACCATGGCGCTAAATGGTTGAGAAACAGCTTGTAAATTAAGGCTGTTAAATACACCAATCAAGGTCATTAAAATGACGAGTACAAATGCACCCATAGAGACACCTGAAGCAATGTCGACTTCTTGCCCAGTACTTTCAAAGACCTTTTTGTTGATGCCAATCATATTTAAAACACGATTTAAACCAGCACGTACCAGTACGGCAATAAGCCAGCCGCCAACCAGTATGGCTAGTGCGCCAAATATTCCTGGCAGATGTTGCCCTAGTTGCTGTTGCAAGCTATTAACAAGTGTAGAAAAGTCCATGTGTTGCCTCCTGATTTTCTTATAGAGTTACAGATTTAAGTGTACAACTAATTATAGATAATACAAGCGGCATGTATCAGCAGACGCAACTGGTAATAGTTTTTTACATTAGTTTGTCAACTGGCATGCGTGTACGGGAGGACGCAAATCAGGAACTGATTTGGAAGGTGGAAAAGTAGATTTAGGGAGAAGCTCCCTAAATCAAGCTATCTTAATCGTTTAAGTTATTCTCTCCAAGCGTGACCTGGCATATTACAATGGCCGCAAAGTGTTGCACCAGCAGTCGCGACAAGGTGATCGTTCTCAACGGTATCGCCACTCACGCCAACAGCGCCAAGTAAGTTGCCGTCTTTGTCGATAATTGGCACACCACCTGGGAAAGTGATTAAACCTTCATTTGAATGCTCGATACCGTACAGCGGCTGGCCAGGGACAGATAGTTTGCCGATTTCGCCTGATGCCATAGAAAAGAAACAAGCTGTTTTGGCTTTTTTAATGGCAATATCACTACTGCCAATCCAAGCGTCATCCATGCGTGCAAATGCTTTGATGTTGCCACCTGAATCTAAAACAGCGATGCACATTTTAAGGCTTAATTCTTGTGATTTTTTAACTGCGCTGTCGACAATTTGTTGTGCTTCTGCGAATGATACGTGCATTAATTTCTCCAATATTGAATGTGGTGCAAAGGTCGATTTAACCTTGCTTGGCGGCTCTATCTAGCTGGCAGCTCACTTATAAGATTTTATTCTACCAGAGTCAGATGATACTTAAGTGAATTAGCGTCACAACTAATACTTGTTTACATCTTGCCGCGATTAAAAAAGCCAGCGTAAGCTGGCTTTTGAGTCAGTATTACCAACCTTATTTACTATTTGTCAAGATAAGGCATAGCAAGGGCAGTCTGACTTTTTAAGCCTAGATTAATAAGCTTTGGCACCACACCGTTTAGCCACGCAAAGAAGCTTTGCGGCTGGTCAATAATCACTCCTTGCTTTTCGTTCTCTAAGGACTTAATGATAATGTCGAAAACGGTTTCAGGAGAGTCCATTGTTGTGTTGCTGCATATTAAGTAAAACAGCACAAGTAAACTGAATCAGCGAGGTGACATTCGTTTGAATGATGACTGCAATGCGTGCTTGAGATTGAGTTTCAAGCGCGATCAAGTCTAAGATGTCCGCATTGTTAATCAGCATATCGATACCACCTAATTGCTGTTGTGCAGTCTCTGCTACTGTTTGTGGTAAGTTAGGCGCATTCAAATCAGCAACAATGGTATTGGCTTTGCCACCATCATGCTGAATGTAAGATTGAAGTGCATTTAGTTTGCTGGCATTACGTCCGACTAAGGTTAAAATAGTGCCTTTCTCGGCTAGACGCTTGGAGACCAAACTGCCAACGCCACCAGTGAGTAAAACGCGTTTATTTTGTAGGTTCATCTTTTACTTTGTTCATCAAGCCTTCATGAGATGTCATGTGGCTAATATCGAGTGAACCGTGCGATAGTAAATAACTGAAACCACCTTTTTGCATATTAAGGCTAGTCATTATTTTTTCTGCCGCTTGGGTGGCAACGGTAATACTGGTGCCTTCTAGTACAAGTACCATTCCAAAAAAGTCGATAAGGTTTAAACGGTTAATAATATCATAAGCATAAGACACCATTAATTCAGTTGCTTGGCTAAATGCTGTTTCAGGTGTTGCACTGGCACGAACAGCTTCTTTATCAGCACCACAAACGGCAATATCATTTAATATCCATTCTTGATGACCTAACTCTTCTTAAATGTATTCACCAACTGCATTACGCAACCACTCGTGTTCGCCAGGTAAACGTCCGCCACATTACATCAATAATGGTGTGGTGTGTTTAACGTGATGATAAGCTTGGGTTAAGAATGAGATATAAGTTTCAAGTGTGATGTCGCCCGCAGTGCCTTTGGCGATAAGTGGAAGGCTTAGTAGTGTGTTACGTTCAGTTTCAGTCGCTGCTAATAATTCATCATAAAATTCCATGTTGATTCCTTGAGTTCAAATTTAAGTTTAAGTTAATTCTTTAAGTTTATTTTGGTTGTTTTAATTCAGTGATAATTGTTGGTGCGTCTGCTCTATGCGTAGAGTGTATCAATGGTGCCTTGATAAGATTTCCATATAGCATCACGCTTTAATCGCCCGTTAAGTGTTAGTTATTAACAGCAAACGGTTCTGATGCAAGCAACCACTTACTAACTCTTGCGTAATCAGGTAATGATTGATTGATGGCACCAATAGCCGAGTTGATTGTTACTGACGTTGCATCAGCTGTTGAAACAATTAGTGCTGTATTCCATAGTTTAGCTTCCCCAAACAAACAAGCTTGTGCAATAGCTGGGGTGCTGGTGAGGTCGCGTTCTACCCACTCGGGGGAAACATTACGACCATAAGAGGCAATAAAAATATTCTTTTTGCGGGCATTAATAAATAAATAACTATCGTCATCTAGGTAGCCAATATCGCCAGTCGCTAACCAAGTTTGTTGGTTTTCATCTGTCTTTTCCCTTTCAGTATTGGTGTATCCCAAATAACTGGCACCTTTAACTAAAGTCTCAGTCTCATCTGAGAGCTTAATATTGAGGTGCGGTAGTAATTGACCAACACTACCGATTTTGTGATTGGCAACATTATTCAGTGCTACAACAGATGCGCTTTCCGATAGACCATAACCTTCAAATACGGGCAAACCTAATTGATTGGCACGACTTAATAAAGCCGGCACCACCGATGCGCCACCGACGGCTAAAAAGCGTAAGTGGGGTAATGCTGCCGCACTTACCCCGCAAGCAACAACTAGCGCCGTTAACTGTTCAGGAATAAAAATCGCCATGTTAGCTTGTGTGTTTTCTAAAGCTTGGTGTAATTGATTGACGTTGAATCAACTGCCCGTTAACCTGACCATTGCACTTGGCATGATATGTGCCGTGCCACCAGCCAATAATGTGGCATATAAACCAGCAACATTTTCGAGTAAGCTGGATAGCGGCAATACACATAAATGCTGTTCTGTTCCGCTTAAGTTCACCATGCTTTGAATCGATGTGGCGACATTTAGTATGGCTTATTCACTTAAACAAACGCCTTTTGGTTGGCCTGGGGTACTAGAAGTGTAAGTGATTTTTGCCGTTAAAGCAGGCAAGAGCTTGGTAGCTATATTTAAATGGATCATCATTAAGCATTTACCGGCAACCATAATCGTTGACTTTTGTGTAATGAGACTATCAAACAATGTTGCAAAGCGTTGCGGGTTATCAGTGATTAATACACTTGCATCAGCATCTTTTACCGCTTGTAAAATTTGCGTACCTGAAAAGAAAGTAGGCAATGGCACTAGAGATGTTTGATTGGCTGTTGGCGCAAACAATCACGATGCCATGCAAGCTGTTAAAGACGGTCAGGTACGTGAAGACTTGTATCATCGTTTGAATGTACTCCATTAAATGTGCCTGCATTAAAAGACCGTGCTGGTGATGTGAAATTATTAAGCAACTTTTTTGTCACCAACCGAGGCCTTAATATCAGCGATGAAGCCATGTTGAAATTAGAAAGTTATGGTTGGCAAGGTAATGTGCGTAAGTTAGAAAATGTGTTGGATCGGGCTAGCATTTTATCATCTGGCGTCACGATAGCGCTAGAAAATCTACCCGTCGATATTGCTGGTGTTGTCAGTACACCAGTGACAATGGCTGAGGGTGAAGTGCAAAATAGCTTCTCTATTTCTGAAGTCACGGCGCAATTAGAGAGGAGGTTGATTGCTGAGACTATTGCGCACTGCAATGGCAATAAGGCAAAAGCAGCTAAGCTTCTAAAGATTAGTGCGTGCTCACTCTGGTACAAGCTAGACCAATACAAGCTTAAATAAATCTGATTTGAACAATGAGGTAGACAACAAATACTTGACAAGATTAATTAACACCGTTAACTTAACGATGTTAATTCATGAGTATATATAGAAAATTTGTGTAAGTTGCATCAATAAATGCCACCAAAAGTAAAAACTGAACAAGAAAAAAAACAGTTGAAAACGCTGATTATTGACGCTGCACGTGACTTATTCATCAGCAAAGGTGTTGAGGCAGTGAGTATGCGCCAAATTGCAAAACAAATTGGTTATTCTGCTACCAGTATTTACATGCATTTTACTGATAGAGATGACCTGTTACGCGCGATATGTGAAACGGATTGCATCGCGTTAGCCAGTACTTTTGAGGGTGTGATGAAAATCACCGACCCAGTAGAACGTATGCTTACATTGGGTCAAGCGTATGCTGATTTTGCGCTTAGCCACCCTAATCATTATCGATTAATGTTTATGACGCCACGTCCTGCAGTGGCTATTGAAAGAGATGATGTAAGGCAACATAGCGCTGAGCAAAATACATATTTGTTATTGAAAACCGTCGTCACCGCTGTGTATGACGCCAAGTGTTTTAGAGGTGACCTAACTGATGTGGATTTGATTGCTCAAACCATATGGGCGGGCATGCATGGCGTGTGTGCATTACACATTACAATGGAAAAGGATGACTGGGTGCAATGGAGCGGACTGCGGGAAAGAGTGCATTTGATGCAAGAAGTAATGATGCGTGGATTAATAAGAGAGTAAATAGTGAAATTAAAAAACATACTCAATGGCTTGACAGTTATATTATTATTACAAGCCTGTGATAAAGCACCAGAAAAAGCGGTACCGCCGCGGCCTGCACTAGTGATGGTCGTTGGAGAAGCCAGTACTGAAGATAGTGAAAAAATGGCATTGGTCGGTGAGGTAAAGTCACGTTATGAGTCCAACCAAAGTTTTAGAATTGCAGGCAAGATTATTCAGCGTAAAGCAGAAGTGGGTGATATTGTTAAAAAAGGCCAAGTACTTGCAAAAATTGATGCTACTGATATTCGTTTAACTGCTCAGGCAGCGAACGCGGACATTCAGGCTGCTAAGGCTAGCTATGCATTAGCAAAAGCAGACGTCGAACGACAGCGACAATTGCTAACGAAGAAATTCATTTCACAGTCAGCATTAGATAGCCAAGTAGCACAATTAAAAATAGTTGCGGCAAGATTAAAGCAGGCCAAAGTGCAAGCAGCCGTTGCTAATAACCAATCACACTACACAACGCTAACTGCCGATCGCGATGGCATCATCACATCCATTAATGCAGAGCCTGGGCAAGTCATTCAGGTAGGCGAAATGATTGTACAAATCGTGGATACGCAACAAATTGAAGTGCAAGCAGCCATACCAGAGTCACGAATGAATGAAGTGAAAGTGAATGACCTAGTGGCTATTAGGTTGTGGGCAAATCAGGCGAAAGCGTATAAAGGACAGGTACGTGAAATTACGCCAGCTGCAAGCGAAGCAACTCGGGCTTTTGATATGCGAGTAGCCTTTATGGATGTAGACGAACAAGTGCGACTAGGCATGACGGCCGGGGTTGTTTTTGGCGTGCAAAGAGCGCAAAAAATAACCGTACCAAGTAGTGCTGTTACACAAGTTAAAGGACGCAATATTGTTTGGGTGATTGACGATAAAGGCATCGCTAAACAGCGCGAAGTTGAGATAGGATCATTTGCCGAAAAAGGGATTGCGATTAACAAAGGTTTGGCCGTTGGTGAAATGGTTGCCATTGCTGGTGTACATACTTTACTGCAAGGTCAACAAGTGAAGCCTACTATACAAAAAGTGAGTGATCGTCGTGGCCAATGAATCACTAGAAGAGGTTAGCGTTACGCAACACTTTAATCTGTCAGACTGGGCATTAAAGCACCAAACAGTCGTCTTATATTTGATGCTCATGTTAGTGGTGTCTGGCATGCTTGCTTATACCAAATTAGGGCAATCTGAAGACCCACCATTTACGTTTAAAGTGATGCTGATTCGTACGGCTTGGCCAGGTGCAAGTGCCGTTGAGGTTGAGCAACAAGTCACCGATAAGATTGAAAAAAAGCTGCAAGAAGTGCCGCATCTTGGTTATACCAGCAGTTTTTCAAGGTCAGGCGAGTCGGTTATTTTTATTGTCATTAAAGATGATACTTTCTCTGAAGAAATTCCAGAAATTTGGTATCAAGTTCGCAAAAAAGTCAGCGACATTCGACACACCCTACCCAGCGATATTCAAAGTTTAACCTTCAATGATGAGTTTAGTGATGTGTATGGCACCATGTATGCATTAACTGGTGATGGCTTCGATAACTTTGCCTTAAAACAGCAGGCTGAATTGATTAGAAATGTGTTGCTCAAAACGCCAGATGTTGCAAAAGTTAATTTCTTTGGCGAACAAAAGCAGCGGATCTATATTGAGTTCTCAAATGCGAAATTAGCAACACTGGGATTAAGCGCGGTAGAGCTGATTAATATCCTGCAGTTACAAAATACTGTCGTCGCGAGTGGTGTTTACGACTCGCCAAAGGAGCGAATTAGAGTCCAAGTTTCTGGGCGATATGAAACACTAGGGGATTTACGTCAAACAAGTTTACGCGTAGGACAGCAAGATTTTAAGCTAGGCGATGTTGCTAAAATCTATCGCGGCTACGAAGATCCACCACGTGATACAGCGCGGTATAACGGAAAAGAAACACTGTTAATGGGCGTAAGCATGACAGAAGGTGGCGATGTCATTGCCCTCGGTAAAGCGCTTGAGATAAAAATGCAGCGCATCAAAAATCACCTACCCGTTGGTGTGAGCGTACACACTGTGACATCACAGTCAGAAATTGTCGCAGATAGTGTGAATGATTTTGTTGGATCTTTGATCGAGGCGCTAGTGATTGTGCTTGGTGTGAGCCTATTATCATTAGGGTTAAGAACAGGTATCGTTGTTGCCATCTCTATTCCTGTGGTGCTGTCCGCTACCTTTTTGTTAATGTATTTATTTGATATTGGATTACACAAAATATCATTAGGTGCGTTAATTTTAGCGCTTGGTTTGTTAGTTGATGATGCAATTATTGCGGTTGAAATGATGTCATCCAAAATGGAGCAAGGTTGGGATAGAGTGAAAGCCGCTTCGTTTGCTTTTAACTCAACTGCAGTGCCAATGCTGACGGGCACCATGGTGACGGTCGCTGGGTTTTTACCTATTGCCACGGCCGCCTCTTCTACGGGTGAATACACGCGTTCTATCTTTCAAGTATCTGCGATTTCACTCTCACTATCATGGATAGCTGCGGTTATTTTCGTACCGTATTTGGGCTATCACTTACTACCTGACTACAGTAAAGCGCCACAGCAGTCACGTTTGATGGCTTGGATAAAGCGAACCTTCAATATTGCTGACGCAGTAGAGTCGGAACATCATCACGATATTTATAACACCAAGTTTTATGCAATTTTCCGCCGACTAGTGACCCGTTGTGTACGTTATCGTAAGACCGTAATTGTGATTACCTTACTCACTTTTATCTTAGCGGTGATTGGTTTTGGTAAAGTTCAGCAGCAGTTTTTCCCAGATTCAACACGGTTAGAAATGGTGGTTGATTTACGGTTAACCGAAGGTGCTTCTTATGAAGCAACGAATGCTGAAGTCAAAAAGTTAGAACAATGGCTAGATCAGTGGAACAAAACACATCAAGGCCTAGAAAACTATGTGGCCTATATTGGTTCAGGCGCGCCGCGCTATTACTTACCACTCGATGTACAAATGCCGCATAGAGGATTTGCGCAACTGGTGATTTTGTCAAAAGACCTAGCGACACGTGAAGTCTTACGTAGTGACTTATTAGACTTGTTTGAGCATGAATTCCCCAGTTTGCGCGCCTCTGTTATGCGTTTAGAAAATGGACCGCCTGTCGGCTTTCCTGTGCAATTTAGAGTCGATGGGGCTGATTTAGATAAAACAAGAGCAATCGCCCGTCAAGTTGCTGAGATTATGCTCGATAACACGAACTTGATTAACGTACAACTAGGCTGGGAAGAGCCAAGTAAGTTGGTGAAAGTCGATATTGATCAAGCCAAAGCCCGTTTGCTAAATGTCAGTTCTGTCGATATTGCGAATATGATTAATGGCGCGATTCATGAACTTTACTTGACCGAATTCCGCGAAGATAATGAGCGCATTGATTTGGTCGCGCGTGGCCCGGCGGTGGAGCGGACAAAACTATCGCATTTGCAGAATTTGATGATTACATCATCGTCAGGCGACAATGTACCGTTGTCACAATTAGCCACCATCAGTTACACATTTGAAGAAGGTGTGATTTGGAGACGCAATCGCGTGCCTTCTATTACGGTGCGGGCTAACTTAAAAGGAGGGATACAAGCACCAGTTGCCTCGAACCAAGTGGAAGCAAAGTTAACGGAGATAAAAGCCAATTTACCACTCGGCATTACCATAGAAACAGGTGGCGCTATTGAGGAGTCCAGTAAAGGTGGCGCCTCTGTTGCAAAAGGCGTACCATTGTTTTTAGTTGTAGTGTTGACATTACTCACCATACAACTGCAAAGTTTCTCACGTGTGTTTTTGGTATTACTAACAGCGCCATTAGGGTTAATTGGAGTCACAATCGCCCTTTTATTGTTTAATCAACCCTTCGGCTTTGTTGCTATGCTGGGCTCAATTGCGTTATCAGGCATGATCATGCGTAATTCCGTGATTTTGATTGATCAAATTGAACAAGATAAAAGCGCAGGTGTCGAAACATGGCAGGCGATTGTAGAGTCCACAGTCCGACGGTTTAGGCCGATAGTATTGACTGCAGGCACAGCAGTTTTGGCGATGATTCCGCTGACCAGAAGTGTGTTTTTTGGACCAATGGCTGTTGCCATAATGGGCGGTTTAGCAGTAGCAACCTTGTTAACAGTACTCTTTTTGCCAGCCTTATATGCGGCCTGGTTTAAAGTAAGTGTGCCAAAAGAGGCCGGCATCAACGAGCCACCATTGTTGGCAGAAGAAATGACAGAATAATCACCGTAATAAGCAATGTTGTTTTACACTATTATATATATGTAATATTTAGGTTTAATGATGACAATAGCAACGATAAATGACGGTAACGCGCAAGCCCGTTTTAACATGATAGAACAGCAAATTCGCACTTGGGATGTATTAGATCCTAAGGTGTTGCAATTGTTGCACGATGTGCCACGTGAGCACTTTGTACCAGCAGCCTATCAAGGCCTCGCTTTTGCTGATATTGAAATACCATTGATTGATGAACAGTTTATGCTGTCACCAAAACTTGAGGCGCGCATTTTACAATCGCTTAACCTCAAAAAGACAGATAAAGCCCTTCATGTTGGTACAGGTAGCGGCTACTTCACTGCATTATTAGCCAAGCTGGCTGAACATGTTTACTCACTAGAGGTAGACCCAGAGTTGAGTGCAACTGCGGCTTATCAATTGGCTCAGCATGATATTTATAATGTCACGATTGAATTAGCCAATGGCGTTAGAGGGTTTGCAGAGCAGCAGCCTTATGATGTGATTGTGTTGACTGGCTCGTCACCAGTGGAGCCACCTAATTTACGTGAGCAATTAAAAATTGGGGGTAGCCTATTTGTTGTACTAGGGTCAGCGCCGGTGATGGAGGCAACGTTAATCCAGCGCGTTTCTGAGACTGGCTTTAGCAAACAAGTGATTTTTGAAACCTGTATACCTGAATTAGCCAGCGCACCACAACAAGATAATTTTGAGTTCTAAACTTAACAGTATGAAAAAAATAATAGTCTTTCTATTGTTAATGACGACAAACATAACGTTTGCTTCGTTTGATTTAATGCTGACTACCGTCTTGGTCAATATCGACCCCATTGTGCTGGAAGATGAGCCACTACCCTTAAAACAACAAACGTTATATGAGGTTTATCATCAAACTGATGTGCGTGACAATGCTACATTAGGGTTGGTGATGGCAACAACATTGTCTGCAAAATTAGGCACGGCAGATTCGGTGTTTGTTAACCAGTATGCTGGCCAGGCGCAGGCGCAACCACAGTCACGGCAACAAACGTTGATTGATATTTATCAGCAAGCATTGACCAACGACCCTGCCTTGGCATCTGCGCTTAGCAGTAATCAATCTGCACAAGAGTTGATCGAGCAAAGCAAAGCACTTTACCGTCCAAACATTAATTTTAGTGCGGGTGCTAGTGCATCGGAAACGGATATTGAATATATTGGCATTAATATCTTTCAAAATGAAGGGCGAAATTCATTCGAAAGTCGCCGATACAGCCTAGAAGCAAGGCAGGCGATTTTCCGCAAAGATAGTTGGGAGAAAATCAATCAAGCAAAAACGCAAGTGAGTCTAGCCGATAAACAATATTATTTAAGTCAGCAAAACATAATTCTTCGGGTGACAGAAGCCTATTTTGATGTCCTGATTGCACAAGATGAAATTGATCTAATCAAATCGCAAAAAATAGCCATTCTTGGACAACTGCAGCAGGCGCAGGCCAATTTTGAAGTCGGGACTTCTACGATTACGGATGTGAATGAAGCGCAAGCTCGTTTTGATTTGGTGGTTTCACAAGCGATAGCAGCAGAGAATGAATTTTTAATTGCGCAGCGAAGCATACAAGCCATTACAAATCAGCTTCCTGCCACATTAGCGCCAGTGAAATCTGACATCAAGGTAGCACAACTTGGGCAGACCATTGAGGATTGGCAACAAGTCGCCTTGCTCAACAACCTAAACGTACAAATGCAGCAAGATAATGTAGCAATTGCAGAGCGAGAAATCGCAGTCGCAAAAGCGGGACACTTGCCAACCTTAGATGCGGTTGCTAGTTATTCGAATAATCATGCGGATGGCAGTGCCAATGGATTTGGTAACGACCTCAATAATAGCACCATTGGGGTAGAGTTAAATATTCCAATTTATCAAGGCGGTGCAATCAGTTCTGTGGCCAGACAAGCGGGCTTCGAAAAGCAAAAAGCGCAACATGAGCTAGACCTTACCATGCGCGAAACGAACTTAGAAACACAGCGCCATTACTTTAATTTGGACAGTACCATTGCCCAAGTGCGCGCTTTAGAGCAAGCATTGTCCAGTACGCAAAGCCAACTAGAATCAACGACGCTCGGTTATGAGGTCGGCGTGAGAACCAGTATTGATGTGCTGGATGCACAACAACAACTATACTCATCTAAGCGGGATTTAATGCAGGCAAGATATAATTACTTGGTGAATATTATTCGATTGAAATTTGCTGCAGGCTTGCTTTCTCTTGCGGATTTAGAAGAAATTAATAATCAATTATTGGTTGATAGCTAATTATGTCTAACGATTATAAAGCGACAACGCAGTTTACCCACGCTTCATCAAGCCAGCTCGCCATTATCGATGTACAAACTAAGTTGTGTGGTGTGATGCAGACGACCGAGATGCAAGCTGTGATTCAGAACTGCAGTCGTTTGGTACAAACGGCCAATTTGTTGCAAATACCTGTCATCGCTACTGAACAATATCCGCAAGTCTTAGGAGAAACTTCACCAGAGATTACGCAACATTTGCTAGCGAACAAGACAATCACAAAAACGGCATTTTCAGCCTATGCAGAACCGAAATTTAAAGCTAAGTTACAACGTGATAAATCACACATTGTATTAGTCGGCTTAGAGACGCATATTTGTGTTTTGCAAACAGCACTCGCTTTAATCGCTCAAGGCAAACAAGTCTTCGTCGTCGCTGATGCTGTTATTTCCCGTCAGCCTGAAAACAAGGCCAACGCATTGGCACGTTTAGCCAGCGCAGGTTGTATCGTGACGAATACTGAATCTGTTGTATTTGAATGGTTGGGCAATGCCAATCATGAAGCGTTTAAAGCCATCTCAAAACTAATTAAGTAGTTGTTGGTGTGCTGCCATCCAGCTGAATAATCAGTGACATCGTTCTAGCGGTTGCACCTGTCGCCGATTGACTAAACTGAAGCGCCGCTTTGTGCATGCTGCTACGTTGAGCAGGGTTTTGTAATAAGCTTGAAATTTGTTGACGCAGATCAGCGGCATCACCCACTTGAATCGCCGCACCAATGGCAATCGCATTGGCGCTCGCCTCTGCAAAATTAAACGTATGTTGTCCGATTAAAATGGGTTTTCCCATGGTAGCAGGCTCAATGATATTTTGCCCACCAAAATTAAGCAAGCTACCGCCGACAAAGGTAAAGTCACACGCTGCGTAATAACTAAACATTTCTCCCATGCTATCGCCCAGTACGACTTGCACATTTTTTTCTACCTGCGTGGCAATGGCCGATCGCCGAACAAAAGAAAAATCTTCTTCTGCTAACAATGTCGCAATGGCATTAAAACGCTGCGGGTGGCGAGGCACAATCACTGTTAATACTTTCAAGCCACGCACGGCTTCTAATATCAGCGCCTCTTCGCCCTCTCGCGTACTTGCAGCTAAAAACACTGGTCGACGCTTGCCGAAGAGTGTGCGTAATGCCAAGCCATCTTCGCGGCTCTTTTCTGGCGGCGTGACATCAAATTTCAAGTTGCCAGTAACACCGACATTGTGCGCACCCAATGCAATTAAACGCATCGCATCCGCTTCACTTTGTGCTGCAACAGCAGTTAAAGCACTCAAGCCATTGGTCGTTAAGCTTCCAAGCTTGGCATAGCCCTTTGCCGACCTTTCAGATAGCCTCGCGTTGAGTAATAGCAATGGCACCTTGTTTTGTTTACAATTGGCAATTAAATTAAACCAAATCTCTGTTTCCATCAGCAGGCCAAGCGCTGGCGTAAAATGATTTAAAAAGCGTCGCACGGCAAATGGGACATCGTAGGGTAAATACACACGCTGCACCGTATCGCCAAACAGCTTCTCACTCGCAGCACGGCCGGTGGGGGTGGTATGCGTGAGCAATATATGATGTTTCGGATATTGCCGCTGTAGCGCTTTAATCAATGGCGCTGCCGCATGTGTTTCACCAACAGAAACGCAATGCAACCAAATCACTGGCTCTAAAGGCTTCATTTGACCGTAGCTGCCAAAACGTTCACCCCAGTGTTTGAGGTATTCACGTTGCTTCATTCCGCGCCACAAGAGTTTAAGTGGCAAAAATGGCAAAGCCACATAAAGTAAGAGCGTATATAAGAATCTTGGCATACCGCATTTTCTCATAGAATTTTCTCAGCCAATAGCCATTTGCAACAGCTAGTTTAAAAGTTGTTACACAGATATCACATTTTTGTCTATTTAATTATTTTCAGTGTTGTTTGTTGAGGTTGGTAATCACTCACATTAGCTGCATCCCACTAATAGCGTAACCTAGTCTTTTGATGCCCAAAAATGGGGCAGATTTGAATAAAACTATGAGGTAAAAAAGTGTTGCAAAACACATCATAAAGGCCTAAATTATCACTTAGGGCACAACATCTTGTGTTGAGAGGTGAGATTTTGATTGATGTAAATAGTGAATATTTATATAAATCAAAACCTTAGGGTGAGTACCGTACAAGCTACGGTATATACACAATAAAAACGGGAGTAATAATGCTAAAAGCAGTAGAGTCAGCCAAGAAGTCAGCGTCAGCATCAGACGTACAAGAAATTCCAATGCAGGATGTTTCACTCGATATTTGGGATAAAAAGTATTGTCTTAAAACTAAAAATGGTGAGCATGTTGATCAAAATATAGATGACTCTTATGCCCGTGTTGCAAAAGCACTCGCAGATGTAGAAGAGACAGATGAAAAGCGCGCAGAGTGGAATGAAAAGTTCCTATGGGCATTACGTCACGGTGCGATTCCGGCTGGCCGTATTACTTCTAATGCAGGCGCACTAGAGCACAAGCCAGCGACTTCTACCATTAACTGTACCGTATCAGGTGTGGTTGAAGACAGCATGGACGACGTATTGAATAAAGTACACGAAGCTGGCTTAACGCTAAAAGCAGGTTGTGGTATTGGTTACGAGTTCTCTACATTACGTCCAAAAGGCGCATTCGTTGCTGGTGCTGGTGCAGTGACATCTGGCCCACTCTCCTTCATGGATATCTACGACAAAATGTGTTTCACTGTGTCATCAGCTGGTGGCCGCCGTGGCGCGCAAATGGCGACATTCGATATTAGCCATCCTGATATTGGTTACTTCATCAAAGCGAAACGTGAAGATGGTCGTTTACGTCAGTTCAATCTTTCATGCCTCATCACTAAAGAGTTCATGGAAGCGGTTAAAGCCGATGCTGATTGGAAACTTGCTTTCCCAGTGACAGAAAAAGAAGCGATTGTTGACGGCCTTGATACTAACAATCAAGATCAAGTCGTTTGGCGTGAATGGCCAATTAAAGATAAATACCTGACAAAAGAAAAAGGCGTAGACGCTGGTAAAGTGGCTTGCCGTATTTACAAAACGATTAAAGCGCAGCGCTTGTGGGATGTGATTATGTCCAGCACCTACGACTTTGCAGAGCCAGGCTTTATCCTGATTGATCGCGTAAATGAAATGAACAACAACTGGTTCTGCGAAAACATTCGCGCAACCAACCCATGTGGTGAGCAGCCATTGCCACCATACGGCTCTTGCTTACTTGGTTCAGTTAACTTAACTAAGTTCGTGAAGAACCCATTCACGCCAGAAGCCACATTCGACTGGGCTTCATATCGAAAAGTAGTATCTATCTTCACTAGAATGCTTGATAACGTCGTCGAAATTAACGGTTTACCACTAGAAAAGCAACGTCAAGAAATCACCCGTAAACGCCGTCACGGCATGGGTTATTTAGGCCTTGGTTCAACCATGACTATGTTGCAGCAAAAATACGGTGATGATGATTCAATTAAATTCACAGACGAAGTGACGTGCATCATGGCTGAAATCGGCTGGAGAACAGGCGTGCAACTGGCTGATGAAAAAGGCCCAGCGCCAATCATGAATGAGAAATTCACAGTGACAGCAGACATGTTAGCGAAACGCCCAGAGATGGTAGCGGATGGCATTAAAGTCGGCAACAAGATTGCTGGTAAAGTCTTACTCGGTAAATACAGCCGCTACATGCAGCAGTTCCCAGTCGGTCTACGTGATCAAATCGCAGACAAAGGTGTACGCTTTACGCATCACAGCTCAATCGCACCAACAGGTACGATTTCACTTTCATTGGCGAATAATGCAAGTAACGGTATTGAGCCTAGCTTTGCTCATCACTATGCACGTAACGTTATTCGTGAAGGTAAAAAATCGAAAGAGAAAGTCGACGTCTTCTCATTCGAGCTATTGGCTTACCGTGAATTGATTAATTCACGTGCGATGCCTTTCGGTGAGTCAGAAGAAGAGAAACTACCAGAGTATTTTACGGACTCTTCAAGCATTAAAGCCAAAGCGCATGTGGATATTCAAGCTGCTGCACAAAAATGGATTGATAGCTCGATTTCAAAAACCATTAACGTGCCTACAGAATATGACTTTGAAGAATTCAAAAAAATCTATCTATATGCATACGATAAAGGCTTGAAAGGCTGTACGACTTTTCGTTTCAACCCAGAAGCCTTCCAAGGCGTATTGGTGACAGAGAAAGATTTAGAAAGCACTACGTATAAATTTACATTGGAAGATGGTACAGAGGTGGAAGCCAAGGGTAATGAAGAGATTGAGTATGATGGGGAGATTCATAGTGCAGCTAACCTCTATGACGCTCTAAAAGAAGGCTACTACGGAAAATTCTAGTTTTAAGCTGCTGCGCTTGGGATTGCGGTGTTAAAAAATCGTTTTAAATCCTCATGTACTTAAATGTACATTCCGGGTCAAAAGAATTTTTTGCCTTACACTCCTTCCGCTCACGATGCTTAAACTCTAAAATTTTAAGAATGGTTAAAGTAGCAATATTAATTAATTGAATAGTAAAAACTGAATTATATAAAACCCAAAAGGGTCGTGAGATAGCTCACTAGGAGAAAAGAAAATGGCAATTAAAATTGAAAAGAAAATCACCGCATACAACTTAGTCACACCAGAGACTGATGAAGAAAAGTCCAAAGCAGTAGCGAAAAGCAATGTGGTGCAAATGGGTGAGCCGTTAAGCCGTCCAGAAGAGTTGGTAGGTAATACCTACAAAATTAAAACGCCTGTTACAGAGCATGCGCTTTATATTACGATTAACGATATCGTGATGAACGCAGGCACAGAGCAAGAGCACCGCCGTCCGTTTGAAGTATTTATTAACTCTAAAAACATGGAGCACTTCCAATGGATCGTTGCACTAACGCGAGTCATGTCAGCTGTATTCCGTAAAGGTGGCGATGTTACCTTTTTAGTAGAAGAGCTAAAAAGCGTATTCGAACCAAGCGGCGGCTACTTTAAAAAAGGCGGCAAGTTCGTCCCTAGTCTAGTAGCAGAAATCGGTGAAGTGGTAGAGAAGCATCTACAAAACATCGGCATGCTAGAAAAGCCAGGCCTAGACGAACATCAACAAAAACTCGTTGATGAGAAAAAAGCAGAATATCTAGAAAACCATGCTGAAGCAGGCGAAGAAATGAATGCAGAAGGCTTCCCAAAAGGCGCACAGCTTTGTCATAAATGTAATACCAAAGCCAGCATCGTCATGGATGGGTGTTTGACTTGCTTGAACTGTGGTGAAAGTAAGTGTGGTTAGTTAGTTAAAAATAAAGCCAGCGTTAAGCTGGCTTTTTACTTGATTCTACTCATAGCAATCGTTACGTTCACATCACCCGGTTTAGAAGTGAAGTTTAATTTTACGTTTGCTCTATTGATTGATTTATTAGATGGTACGACTAATGGAAAATAACGAAGAAGCAATTATAGAATTACAAACGAAGCTGGCATTTCAAGAAGACTTATTGGAAAACCTTAACCAAGTCATTACTGATCAACAAGGCCAAATTGCAAAACTAGAGCGCACGGTTGAGTCGATTATCGTGCAAATGCATAGCATGCAAAGCTCGGGGCTGGATAATGGACAGCAGCAAGAGATACCGCCGCATTATTAAAGTTTTCATTAACACCCTCATCCTAGCCATTTGTAATGGCTCAAGAAACCGGCCAAGGTAGTTGACGTCTGATAGGCGCAACAACTGCGATTGTTAGAAGAAAGTTACACCATTTGGAATTAATGCGGCATATGGCCTTCTTTGCTTGTTCGTTCTACTTTTAATTCCTTTAAAATCCAATGGAAATATTTGTTCTAAATATTTCATAGTTACTTCTGTATAAATGGGAACATTTTTTTCAATAACTGTACTTGAAATGGGCTGTACCAATGGAAATGTTAGGAAATTACGCACATAAAAGCACTCTTCGCTCCTCTAGTCGTCATTTTAAAATTACTAAGATATTTTTTTACTTCTTCAGTAATTGTACTCTCTATTTTTTTCAGTGAAATTTTGCTTGAGAAAGCAAAAATATTTATAAATTGAACACCCGTTACAGCCGTCGGTGAAGTTCCCATATTTACTTTTATGGTTTTACCTATAACATATTTAAGTACACTGGTCGTTAATGTTTTTTTTATTTCAATACAAGAAATAACTTCATCTGTTCCTATTATAGCAAAATTATTTCTTTGATATATTGGTGCTTTTTCTTGACTAGAATACACAATTAGATCAATCTGAGGACTAACTTCTCGCTTCAATGAATCATAAACAAAGCCAGTTCCCAAAGTCAAATTTCCAGGTAAAGCTTCATGAAGAGTACTTTCAATAAGTGCCTCATAAAAACTACCAACACTCGGTGCATGGCTAGTTATGCCTTCAAACCACCCTATTTCAGCTTGCATTTTTCTAGCGAGACGATTTGCAATAAAAAGATCATCATCATGAGAGTACTCATGTAGCATCCCATCGCTTTCAAATATTGCACGGGCACCTGAATTTGGAGACTGACTTTTTAGTACTTCTTCTGCAATAGGACTTTTTAAGTCCAAGCTTGATTCTTTAGTATCATTATCCAAGTTACCACCTTAAATGCAGGATTTTTAACTATTACACCATGTACACTATATGTTATAACGTCGCGGTGATCGGCACGAATGAAATCATGGGATCAGATACTGTCTTAAAAAACAAGCTTAATTTGCCTGTTGTTGATAAAAAAATCAAGGGGTCAGCTAGCTTGATTTTCTTTAAGCAAACGTAATAAGGACAGACGCGATTAATGGAAAGAGTTACACCCGAAAGACCGACACCCGTAAAGGGCATCACCAACTTTCCTAAGATGCTAAAGCATCAAGTCAGTTGCGAAAGGGCCTTCCCCAATCTCGCTAGGCGGTAAACCGCCAAGTCGATTGAGAAAGTCAGTTGTGAAATAACTCTTCCACAAGAAATCAAGGGGTCAGTCAGCTTGATTTTCTTTAAGCAAGCGCAATAAATAGGGCTAGACGCGATTAATGGAAAGAGTTACACCCGAAAGACCGACACCCGTAAAGGGCATCACCAACTTTCCTAAGATGCTAAAGCATCAAGTCAGTTGCGAAAGGGTCTTCCTCAATCTCGCTAGGCGGTAAACCGCCAAGTCGATTGAGAAAGTCAGTCGTGAAATAACTCTTCCACATGCTTCTTAATATTGGCAGCCATTTTTTTGGTTGGTAAGTCGTTTTTATCATCTCCAAAAGGGTCTTCTATTTCCTCGGCAATCAACTCTAAACTAGCTAATACATAGAAAATAAACACAACCACTGGAATTACGTAATAACCCAAACTAAACACATAGCCAAAAG
>JBLIIL010000024.1:0-28047 GCA_047634755.1 Methylophilaceae bacterium | reverse complement strand
GCTATCAGGCCGCGACACAAACCACAAAGCTGGCTAAAGAAGTGCTAACCAACCAAGCGGCACAAGAGCAAAGAATGCGAAAACAATTTAACAATGGTTTAATCGGCAAACTCGACCTCATGCAGTACACACTGAACACCTTAGTTGCAAAACAACAACTATTGGCTACTCAGTTTGCATTGCTCAAAGTGAATAATCAAATTGAAAATATCATGCAAAAACCACTATATAGCAACTTCCAACTGCCAACTCAACATGCAATAAGGTCAAATAATGATGAATAAAAAGACTGCCATTATTATCGGCTTACAAGCCTTTTTAATTGTTCTTTTATTCTGGATGCTGGTTTTTTACGGCAAAGATGAGTTTGAGGACTTCCGTACAGAGCAAGAAGAAGAAATCGAAAGCATTGACCGTGTGACGGAAAAAGAAGGCATTAGTATTGTTAGCCTATCTCCAGCGGTTCAGAAAAACAGTGGAATTAGTACTGCCAGTGTAACGCCTATGGCTTACCTAGGTGAAGTCAAAAGCTTTGGCATTGTGATGCCGATAGATACATTAATCGTCGCAAAAATAAAACTGCTTAATTTAAAAGCAGCACTGACCTCAGCACAAACCAATAGTCGACAGCACCAAACGCAATATAAGCGACTAAAAGCATTGAATGCTGATGATAAAAACGTATCAGACCTTGTGGTTCAAGAAGCGCTCACTTTAGCCACAAATGATAGAGGGACAATCAATAGCAAGGCTTTAGAAATTCGCAATTTGCAATCAAACGTGAAGCTTCAATGGGGTAATACATTAGCAAAACAGGCTTTAAGCAATCAAACAACACCTCTTTTTCAAGGCTTACTGTCTAGAAAAAATGTACTTATCCAAGTGAGCTTGCCTTTTAATGCACCAGATCCAACATCTGGAAGTACCGTTCAAGTAACACCACTGAATGGAACTGAGCCAATTTCAGCAGCTTATATTTCTGCGGCAACGCAGGCTGATAGCAACGGCGCTGGCAAAACATTTTATTACAGGGCGCCAGCAAACAATTTACGCCTTGGCATGCGCGTTTCGGTAGAGGCCAGTGCCGCTCAAAACAAAGCGAGTAACGGCATTGTTATCCCTAGCAGTGCTGTTGTTTGGTATGCCGGCACGCCTTGGGCTTACTTTAAAGAAGACAACAACCAATTTATACGCAAACCAATTTCTGCAGATACTGAAGTTGATGAAGGCTGGTTTAATAAAGGATTTGATGGGAGCAGTATAGTCGTCGTTAAAGGTGCGCAGTTATTGCTGTCTGAAGAGTTTAAGTATTTGATTAAGAATGAAAATGATGACTAAGGCAAGCCTTTCAATGCTATTTGACTCAACATCATCTCATTCAACACGGTCTGATGCGGCTCCGTGCGAGAAGGCAATCTAATATGATGTCCGCAATCGTTCGTTTTTCTATTCGCTTTTATGGCGTTATCATTGGCTTAGCTGTTCTTATTGTGCTGTATGGCAGCTATAGTTTAACGCGCAGTAATTTAGATGTTTTTCCTGAATTCTCGCCTACCCAGATTATTATTCAAACAGAATCTCCCGGGTTATCTGCCGAGCTAGTAGAAAGCTTAGTTACGCAGCCTATTGAGACGTCAATTGCTGGTACGGTTGGCGTTTCAGACATGCGTTCACAGTCGATTCCTGGCCTATCTGTTGTGACGGTTATTTTTGATGCTTCCTCTGACATTTACCGCAATCGTCAAGTGGTTGCTGAACGATTAAGCACTCTCAGCACAAGACTTCCTGAAAAAATTACACCTAATATCACTCCGCTAACCTCCTCAGCCAGCACAGTGTTAGGTTTTGGCTTAACCTCTCAACACCGTAGCTTAATGGAGCTACGCACGCTGGTTGATTGGACGGTAACGCCTCATTTACTATCCATTCCTGGGGTTGCTGATGTTAATGTATTTGGCGGTGAAGTACGTCAATACCAAGTGCAAATCGATCCTGCAAAACTATTACAATATCAACTCAATATCAATGACGTTGTTGATGCAGCCAAGAAATCGACTGGCGTCAGCGGTGCAGGCTATATTCAAAATAGTAATCAACGTATTATCGTCAACACCCAAGGTCAAGCCACCACTCCAGAAACACTAGCGAAAGCCACGCTAAAGCATATCAATGGCCGCACTATTCATATTGGCGATATCGGCCGAGTGGTAGAAGGTGCAGCACCATCCATCAGCGCAGCAGCGATTAATGAAGAAACTGGTATTTATTTGTCTGTTCAAGGGCAGTTAGGCGCTAATACGCATGCCGTCACACTTGCCATTGAAGAAGCATTACAAGAACTCAAGCCCACCCTTGCACGTGAGAAAGCAACCTTGCACGAAGGCTTATTCCGCCCTGCTAACTTTATTGAAACGGCGATAGAAGGTGTTAGGGCCGATATTTTAATTGGCTCTACTTTAGTCATCACCATCCTATTTTTATTCCTGTTTAATGTCCGTACAGCGTTTATCTCAGCAACGGCCATTCCTTTATCATTACTAACAGCCATTGTTGCTCTCAGTTACTTTGATATTGGGTTGAATATCATGGTGTTAGGTGGCCTTGCCATTGCCCTAGGTGAAGTCGCTGATGATGCCATTATCGATACAGAGAATATTTTTAGACGTTTACGTGAAAACCGCTTATTGGATAAACCACTTTCTAACTTTAAAGTTGTTTATGAAGCTTCAATGGAGGTGCGTAGCTCTGTTGTGTATGCAACTATGATCGTTGCACTGGTTTTTGTACCGCTGCTAACGTTAAGTGGTGTAGCAGGCAAGCTGTTCGCCCCGCTTGGATTGGCTTATATCACGGCTATCATGGCCTCTTTGATCGTCGCCCTCACCATCACCCCTGCTTTGTGTTACTTATTGCTAGGCAAGGCTAAACTGGAGTCAGAAGACTCTCCTATCATTAAAGCCATCAAAATCACTTACGTAAAGCTACTACACAAAATCGAACAGTATTTTAAAATCGTGCTAACTAGCAGCTTCTTGCTGATCGCATTAGGCCTAGGTGTGTTATTGCTATTTAAAAGCCAATTTATACCAGCGCTGCATGAAGGTCACTTTATTATGCACATGACCGCAGTGCCAGGCACCTCAGAACAAGAGTCCTTAAGGCTGGGCAAAAAGGTCTCTAGTGTATTGCGTAAAATTAACGGTGTGCAATCGGTGGCACAGTGGGTTGGCCGCGCACCAAATGGGGCAGATACCTTTGGCACGCATTACAGTGAGTTTGAAATAGAAATTGGTACACTATCCGGCAATGAGCAAGAACGTATCTTGGCGGATATTCGAGAAGAACTGGCTGGCGAAACAGAAGACCAAGATGATGATGGCGTGGCAGAAATAGGCTTCGTTGGTGTTAACTTTGCCATCAATACCTTTTTAACCGAGCGGATTGAAGAAACCATCTCAGGTTATGCCGCATCCACTGTGATTAATATTTACGGTACAGATCTAGATGCCTTAGATCGTGATGCGCAAAAAATTGCTTCCATTGTTTCCGAGGTAAGAGGTGCAGAAGATGTACTACTACAATCCCCGCCAGGTACGCCACAAGCCGTCATTCGAATTAGGCCTGAAAAACTAGCTGAGTGGGGCTTAAAAACCGTTGATGTACTAGACGCCTTACGTGCCTCGTATGCAGACGTTCCGATTGCACAAGTTTACTTAGGTAATCACGTGATTGGCTTAACAGTCATTTTAGAAGAAGAAGCGCGCGATGATGTTGGCGACATTAAGAACATTCCGTTCTTTAACCCAGATGGCAAGTTACTACATTTAAAAGACATTGCCTTTATCACCCAAGAAAATGGCCGCTCTAAGATACTGCATGCAGGTGCAAAACGCATCCAAACGATTACAGCAAATGTAGAAGGTCGCGATATTGCCAGCTTCAATGAAGATATTCGCAAACAAATCAAAAGTGATATTCAACTACACCATGGTAATTACTTGGAATTTACTGGCGAAGCTGAAGCTAATGCTCAATCTCGAGAAGACTTGTTAGTCCACTCTATCCTTGCAGGCGTGACAATTTTTTTAATATTATATGTCGCTTTTGGTCGATTACGCAATCTGCTACTGACCTTTGTTAACCTGCCATTCGCCCTTATTGGCGGTGTGATTGCGGCGCTGTTTACTGGCGGATGGATTTCACTGGGTTCATTGGTTGGCTTTGTGACTTTATTTGGTATCACGCTACGCAACTCAATTATGATGGTTTCGCACTTTCAACATTTAATTGACGAAGAAAATTGCACATGGAATTTAGAAACCTGTATTCGTGGTGCGACTGAGCGATTACCGTCAATCTTAATGACGGCTTTAGTGACTGGTTTAGGCTTATTACCTCTAGCTGCTGGTAGCAATCAACCTGGTCGTGAAATTGAGGGGCCGATGGCAACCATTATCGTCGGAGGGTTAGTGACTTCGACGATATTGAACTTACTGATTTTACCCACAATTATGCTTCACTTTGGCCGCTTTAAAAAACAGGCGTTAGATTAGTTATTAATTGTTAGCCTAGAAAGATTGTCTAATCATATTTGATATATTTGAATCTCGCATCATCATTCGGTGTGCCAGTTAAAGCACCTTCCTCCAATGCGGGTTGCCAAGCAATGACTTGCTCTATCTTCGCTGCTAATTCAAAATCTTTATTGGTAATGCCTTTGGCATCATGTGTACACAACTTAACAATCACAAAAGCATAAGAAACCGTTAAATCAGGGTGATGCCAAGCGGCCTCAGCCAAATGTCCAACCGTATTAACGACCATGAGAGTCGCTTTCCAGCCACTGGTTTTAACCTTACGTCGTATCCAACCATTTTCAAAAAACCAGTGTGGTAGTTCCTTCTCTAGCTTTTCTACGACTTCATTTTCAGTGTAAACTTTTCCTGTAATCATCTTTAGTGAATCGCCCCTGCGACTTTATTTAGCGTTTCGTAGTTCACACCTTCTAAAAAGTATTCACAATCCGCTTTCTTTAACATCCATTGACCAAATGTTTTATTCAACACAAAGTCACTAAAAGCTTCATCAACGATACCACTTTCCTGCATCATTCTAAGGCTTAATTCTGGACCGTCTGGCTTATCGGATTTCACTAGAATTAGCTGCTGCGCATCCACTTTCCCCGCCAGCCAAGCCGCGATACTATCTGATGTAACATTCCAGATTTTTGGAATACTATCGTCGGCCAAGACCATCTGACTAGGTAGCCAGACAATACAGCGATGCTGCCATGTTCGCTCGTCTATTTCCATTTGTGTTCTTGCTACCGCCAAGTCAGAGTTCATATTGGCCAGTAGCAACCCAAACTGATCCATGGCTAACACAGCCAGTTTATGTGCACATGCCTCACTAATTTTCGATACTTTTTGTGCATCTCGCACAGCATCTGCAAATAGACCGCCACCTGGAACAAGAATGATATTGCCATCACTGAATTTGGCAAACAACCCAAGCCAACGCTCAAGCTCTGGTGAACCTAGTAAACTACCGCCAACTTTAACTACCCACACGACACTTCCTTTTTTATTTTTTGCGGCATATATCCGCTGATGGGCACCGATAGACAATGAAAACAGTCTCACTACTTTCCTTATTGCCCGCCCTAAAACAGGGCTGGTTATTATCAATTGTATAAAAGCTTTAATCAAATTATTTGAAGCACTTTAACAATTCAATCATAGTAGACGCTTTATCCAATGTTTCCAAGTACTCTTTTGACCCATCAGAATCAGCAACAATACCGCCACCTGCGTAATAACTTAATTCTTCATTATTAATGACCGCTGTTCGAATTGCTATATTGGTATCCAGCCTACCATCAAAACCAATGTAACCAATCGCACCACAATAAACACCACGCCGATTAGGCTCAAGCTCTTCAATAATTTCCATGGCGCGTATTTTTGGCGCACCTGTAATGGACCCACCTGGGAAACACCCTTTCAATAAATCGATAACGGTTGTATTATGTTTAAGCTTAGCCGTCACAATGCTGACCAGGTGATGTACATTCGCAAAACTTTGTAATTGGAAAATTTTTTCGACTTTTACACTACCTGTTTCACAACTCTTACCAATGTCATTCCTTAGCAAGTCTACAATCATTAAGTTTTCTGCTTGATCTTTACGACTGTTTCGCAGCGTTTGCGCATTGGCTAAATCTTGCTCAATACCTTTAGCACGCGGCATTGTGCCTTTAATTGGCCGTGTCTCAACATGATCTCCAATGACTTGTACAAAACGTTCTGGAGAATTAGACAATACCTGAAAGCTATCGTTCTGTTTCAATGGTAACTGCATATAAGCCATAAAAGGCGCCGGACTTATTTCACGTAGTTTTTTATACGCAATCCAGCTATCTCCGCACACTTGAGCTGAGAAGCGCTGTGCCAAGTTAACCTGATAGCAGTCTCCAGATTGGATGTAATTTTTTATTCGGTTAAATGCGGTGTGATAGCCTTTTTCAGAAAAGTTACACTGCGTCTCTGATGTCACTTTAAAAGTAGTCTCTTCAAGTGCATCAGGTGAATCAAACAACTGCACCAGTGCAGACCAGCCCTGTTTTGTTTTTTCAGAAAACCCATGTGAAATCAACATCGCAGTCTTTTTTCGATGATCAACCACGACAGCCCAGTCATAAATACCAACCATCATTTCAGGTATATTTTCAGGTGTATTCTTGTCGTCTATACGTTCTAATCGACGACCTAAATCATAAGAAAAATAACCCATCGCGCCACCAGAAAATGGTACGCCAATATCCTGTGCTGGGTACCGTTCAAGCAATTGGTTTAGTAAGGAAAAAGGGTCTTCCTCGCTTATTATTGACTTTCTATCTTGAATGTTAGTGATACTGCCATTAGTCACCAATGTCGCAATTGGCCGTGCAACGAGAATATCGTATTGTCCATACTGACTACCTGGCTCACCTGTCTTCTTATCAACCGCTTGTCCACTATCGAGCAACATTGCCCAAGGTTCATGTGCAATTTTCTCAAATAAGCGCGCACTATCATGATGGTAAGGCAATGTATGTTTCAAAACAGTCATCAAGTAGCGCTCCTAGCACAAGCGAGACTGGCGACTGCATACGCAGGAAAACAAACACCTACCTCCTCTTGGCATTGCATCGCCGTGGCTACGGACATAGTTGGGTATTGTAGTATTTGTGCAATCGCTTCCACCAAAAAACTACCTGCGCCTGCGCTCACTATTGTCATGCCTACTTTTAAATGTTTTGTCATGGCTAATTGAATTTGATCACATTGTTTCTGCTTACAAGCTTGTGCCAACTGTTGCCAGCTTTCAAGCGGCTTACTCTCCACATCATATCCCACCATACGTGCTAAGCGCCTTGCTGAGGCTAATATTGTCTTAGCTTCACCATCTGCCGTTTCCGCCATATCAACGGCCTCAGGGAGCTCTTGCGTTAAACGATAAACATCCGCCATGGTTGCAAAATATTCGGCAGCCACATTAGTTTCTAAACTATCTAAACTTAGCTTTTGCGCAACGGCCATCACTGGCGTACGCACAACTCCAGTGTATATCAAGGTATCTTGCTGCATGCGTTCCGCATCTGTCAACTCCCCACTCACCACTTTGCCACCATCAATCACAATAATATCAGTCGTCGTGCTCCCAATATCAACTAACAATGCAGATGGTAGTTGTTGCGCAATTAAACACGCACTTGCATGCCAATTGGCAGAAGCAATCAGCTTGGCATGACTTTCCACACCCTCGATTGAAAGAAATGGTTGCTCACTCTCTTGGCTCATATAATAAAACAGCACATTTGGCTTAAGCAGCTGGTCGATAAAGGTTGAAATCTCTAAAACGCCTTGATGTCGGTTTTCAAATAAATCAACCAACTCGCCCGTCATAGTCACAGCATGTGTCACTTGATTTGGTATGACATTAAAGGTCTTCAACATTGTCATCAAGGCTGTTTCTAACCGATCTAAACCCAACCATAACGGACAAGCGATTTGCTGAGACTGCAATACATTGCCCGTATCATCTAACAGTACAGTTTTCACATGCGCGCCGCCAATATCCCAACCCATGCTATGCATGTGCAAACTCGACCATTACTTCATGATGTTGTATGGTTGGCCATTCATAGTCTGGTTGAGTTAGTGTTTTCATCAACAATTCTGCTGGGTTGCAACCTGTCGCTTCTTTCAACGCCATATAGCTAGTCGTTAGTCGTGGGTTAATCTCAACGATAACAACTTCTCCTCCACCGTCATCACCGACAATCACATCAATGCCAACATAGCCCATTAAATCAGGTAGCATTTGTGCGACTTGATTAGCTAATGCTGCAAACGCAGTCCAATACTGTTGCATGCCATTAACTAGGCAGCCTTTATACGACAATTCATTATTTTCTATTTTAATCAACTGTTTATTGCAACTTAACAAATAGGCTGCACCTTTATTCATCACACATGCAATACTGCCAGCAGTGCCTCGCAGGTATGGTTGAATAACATGTGTCTTTGTATGGTTATTCTTCAGCAACCACTGTTCTAATAACAATGCAGAATCAAAAACAACTGTCTCTTCGCACCCTGCACCATCATCTGGTTTCGCTAACCATGCCACACCTTCTGTTTTAGGCCATAGGTCATATTGGTAGGTCACCATTGTATTAACATCGGCTTGTCGCAATAGTACATAAGTTGCTAATTTACTGCTACAGGTGTTAATCGCTGTTAAACCACAACCTAATATACATTTGTTATAAGCTAGCGCTAACGCTGTCAACTTAGATAAATCACCGCCTGTTTCAGGCGCAACCAACCAAACGGCATCGACTGAACCCATAATTTCTTCCCAAACACCCCATACATCATCATCCGCATCAACCAGATGGCAGGTATGGCAGTCAGTCGGGAATGCCGCCCGTATGTCGACTGTAGTAATAACCTCATAAGGCAGGTTAGATAAGTCATGCAACAGCGCATCACGCATGCCCAAGCCTTGTGCTAACAAGCCTGATGGCAAGTCACAATGATTTAACCCACCACAGGTGATAAACTCACAGACAAATATTGTTTTTATAGGTCTATTTTGCACATTATTCCAGTGATTGATTTGTTAAATGGCGTTGTTGTTCACGCTAAAAAAGGCATTCGTTCAGAATACTACCCCATTCAATCGGCTTTGATCAACTCCAGCCAGCCAGTCGATATTGTAAAGGCTTTTCAAAGCCTACACCCATTTAAAACGCTGTATATCGCAGATTTAAATGCTATCCAAAGCTTAGAGAACACAGGAGAGTGCCACCACCAAACACTGGAAACAATTCATCAGCTATTTCCTGATTTAACCCTATGGTTAGATGCAGGAATTAACAGTGCCTCAAAAGCAGAAAAATGGTCCTCAGATTACATTCAGATTGTATTAGGAAGCGAATCGTTCTCTAGTATTGCACAATATCAATCACTGACATCGAAGTTGATACGCCCTTTTACGTTATCGTTAGATTTTTCACCACAAAATTACTTAGGACCAGAAGCTTTACTACAAGAACCGCAACGCTGGCCTGCAAACATCATTGCCATGACCTTATCGGAAGTTGGTGCCAATACTGGTGTTGATATACAAATCCTTCAAAGCATTTTATCGAAAGCGGGCAAACAAGGTGTTTACGCAGCGGGCGGCATTCGCGACATCAATGACTTACTGCAGCTTAGGCAGCAAGCGGTAAAAGGCGCGTTAATTGCCTCTGCACTCCACAATAAACAGTTAACAAGCGAAGATTTAGCGGACCTCTGTGTATAAAAAAAGCCTGAGTAAACTCAGGCCTTTTAAATAACTTAAAAACCTATTCTAAGTTAGCATGCAGTGTCCGCATACCTTGCTCAGTTAAGTCTTCAGCGAAGATTAACTCAGAAATAGCGCCTTCCAAGAACACCAAAGTAGATAGCTCAAACTGCGAACCCATTGGCATACCCTTAACAGGTGCAAAGCTATCATCTCGACCAACTTGCACAACTAAATCAGCAACGTCAGCCATTGCTGAAGATTTTTTCATTGAAATAACTGCTAATTTAGCACCAACTTCTTTTGCTTTTTTCACGAATGGTAATAATGTTGCTGTACCGCCAGAGCCTGAAACCAAGATAAGCAAATCGCCCTCTTTAATCGCTGGTGTAACCACTTCGCCTACCATGAATACTTTATGACCAGAGTGTACTAAACGCATAGCAAAGAAGCGTGATACTAATAATGAACGACCAGCACCACCGATGAATGTTGCGCCAGCTCCTTTTACCATCTTAACTAATTCAGCAGCTTTGCTTTTATCAGTGGCATCTAAGATGCGCGTTAAATTATCTAAAATATTTTGTTGATGATCCATTTTTTATCCTTTAAATCTAATTGATTAACTGTTAAGCCATAACCTGATACAAAAAATCCCGACACATTGCTGAGTCGGGATTTTATATACTCATATCAATAATTAATTATTGATAGTGGAAATTATCCATGAGCAATTTTTGTGATTTCTGCAGCAGAAGCAGCAGGATCAGCAGCACCATAAATAGCAGCACCTGCAACAATAATCGTTGCGCCAGCATCGCGAACTTGAGCAGCTGTGTCAGCTTTAACACCACCAGCAACTGAAATTTCAACGCCTGTTTTCATAGCAGCAATAGCAGCTAAATCAGTAAATGGTGTTTGACCAGCAGCTTGCTGATCTAAACCAGTATGAACACCGATGATGTGTGCACCAGCAGCAACCAGTTCTTTAGTCAAAGCAACTTTATCAGCAACATTGATCAAGTCAACTTGTGCTTTTTTACCGTATTTGTTTGCAACATCAATCATACCTTTGATAGTGCCGATATCAGCACAACCGAGAACTGTACAGATATCTGCACCAGCTTTGTAGAATGGCTCAGCTTCGTAGAAGCCAGCATCCATTGTTTTCAAATCAACTAAGATTTGGTTGTTTGGGAATTTAGCACGTAGTGTTTCTAGTAATTTGATACCGTTATGCTTGATGCATGGTGTACCGATTTCTAAAATGTCAACGTGAGGAGCAACTGAAGTTGCTAGTGCAACTGTTGCGTCAAAGTCTTGTGAATCTAAAGCCATTTGAGTTAAAGCCATGGTGTTAATCTCCGATTGAAAAGTTAATTATTGCAATTAAGTAGCACTTAATTGCTATTTTTTGTTACTACAAAAAACTGGACACTCATAATAAGTGTCCAGTAGATTTATGTCAATGTTAAAGCGGCCAAATGTCAGTAATGTTACAAGTTTGTTACAACTATGCTATTCAACCAAATCAACATTAAACTTAAAGCTTCTCGCTTAGCGCAGCTTCTAGTTTGTTTTGATCAGCTACGAAACCACGGATACCTTCAGCAAGCTTCTCAGTTGCCATTGGGTCTTGGTTCAATGCAAAGCGGAATTCAGCTTCTGTTAATTTTGCTGCTGCTTTTTTAGTAGCGCCACCATCTTTTAGCACTTGTGCTAGCGTACCTTCAGCAGCTGCTAGCTCTTGCAATAGACCTGGTGAAACAGTCAGACGATCACAACCAGCTAGAGCAATTAACTCGCCAGTGTTACGGAATGAAGCACCCATGACCACTGTTTTATAGCCATGGTCTTTGTAATACTCATAAATAGCACGTACTGAAACTACACCTGGGTCAGTTTCTTGTGTGTACTCTTCACCAGTTTTCGCTTTGTACCAATCTAAGATACGGCCAACGAATGGAGAAATCAAGAATACGCCAGCTTCAGCACATGCACGCGCTTGGCCGAAACCGAATAACAATGTTAGGTTACATTGGATACCTTCTTTTTCAAGAATTTCACCCGCTTTAATGCCTTCCCATGTTGATGCTAATTTGATCAGCACACGGTCTTTGCTTACGCCTGACTCTTCATAAAGTTTGATTAATTTACGACCTTTAGCCACCATTGCGTCTAAATCAAATGATAGACGTGCATCCACTTCGGTAGAAACGCGACCAGGCACTTCTTTCGTAATTTCTGTACCAATCAACACCGCTAATTTATCAGCAGCGTTGTCAATTTGCGCTTCTTTAGAACCACCTTGCTCTTTTGCGTAAGCAATAGCAGTTTCAATTAGAGGTGCGTACTGTGGCAACAAACTTGCCTTTAATACTAATGATGGGTTAGTTGTTGCATCAACAGGTTTAACTGATTTAATTGCTTCAACATCGCCTGTATCTGCAACGATTGTTGTCATTACTTTTAGTTGATCTAATAAATTTGCCATTGTATTCTCCAAAAAATTAGGTATTTTACGTTTTCTAAGATCTGTACTGAAAATCGAATTTCAGCATTATATCGCAAATTGACTGGGATGACTGGAAACTTCACCGCCCCTTTCCACCATATCGCCATCCTTTAATCAACCACTGGCAAAGTGAGACTAAACGTTGCCGACTTAACTAATTCACTTTTCACCGCAACTGATCCACGATGTTTTTCAGCAACCGTATGTACAAAGTTCAAACCTAAACCGGCACCATTCGCCTTCTTGTAATGTTTTTTCATCCTAGAAAAATGTTTAAATTGGTTTTCTTGCTCGTCAAGCGGCATGCCTGCGCCTGCATTGCTAACAGCAAAAAAACACTTTCGTTTTCTCTGTGTTTAAGTAAATACCAATGTTAATGGGCGTTTCTTTTGGCGCATATTTAACTCCATTTAAAATCAAAGTAAGTACCGCACGATGCAAAAATCCAAAATTACCGTTAATCCAAACAATATATTCATTAACATTGCGCTCTAAAACCATCTGCCTTTCAACCGCCGCATCATAAGCATCATCAATCGTCTGATGAACCAGCCCAGCAAAGTCTAATTCATCAAATTCGGTAGCATCCATCATTTATACCCGAGAAATCTGCAAAAAGTCCTCCGCTAAATTCAGTGCTTGCGACTAGCCGCGCTTTGTTTAACTTGCTTAAGTGGTATACGTAATACACTGCCTCTTAGTAAATGATGAGAGTTCTGAATATGATTTAAACACTACAATACTTTCCAATCCTCTGCGTTAATCAGATGCTTTCCACCTAAATTAATCAGATTATTCCCAGGTCTAACCGTATAGTGCTACATCACATTGACTGCAAGCACAGTTGAGTAGAATACATTACAGAAAATAATAAGAGATGGAATGTGATTTTGGTGTTTCATTAAGCTGTTATGTTTTCTTTTCGTTATTATTTATTCAACTGTTTCCAGTCGATAACTTTGATTGTAAACAGAAGTTGTCCGCCAGTCATGTTCGGAAATCAGTTTATGTTTATGCCGTAAATGACTCACGTGAACATCCAATGTACGTGTGTCAATATCAGGGCTTACTCCTCATACAATATTTGTTAAATACGTTCTAGAAAGTAGCACGCCAACTTGGTTGAAAAAGCAAAGGGCCAAATCAACCTCCTTTTCTGTCAGTCTAACTGCGTCTCCCTTGAGAGAGAATTTTCTTTTAGAAAAATCAACGGTTACATCTCCACATTCCATCACTGTCAAAGCTTGCGCATTAACATTCGTCCTTCGGTATAAGGCATTAATTCGTGCGAGTAAGACGCTAGCAATAGGCGGCTTCACAATGTAGTCATCAGCGCCTGCATCCATTATTGCAACCACATCCTCTTCGGCACCCCACCCAGTTAAAAAAATAACAGGCCAGCTGCCTTTTATTTTAAGGCTTTCCAATACTTCAGAGCCTGACATATCAAGCACTTTGCGGTCGAATAAAGCGATGTCATATTGCTGTTGATTTAATGCTTTAAGGTATGGTCGACCCGATGCAAAATGGTCTACGTGGTGCCCTGCATTTTGCAGGATATCGATTACTTCACCAGCAAAAACTGGCTTCGTCTTCAAAAAACAACAGTTTTCATAGCGTGACTTTACAATAATTCACACGCCATTGACATACAACCTTGTGTAAATAATGACACACGATGTTAATTAATTTGTGGTTAAGGACTAATTACAACAATTATGCACCAAGAGTGTCGCTACCGTTAAGTCTGCACTAGTCCCTGGATTAATACCTCGAGATTTTAATGACTGATCAAATACTAATAGTTGTGGCAAATAATGTTTAGGGTTATCTAACGCTTCAAGCGCTTGATGGTGTACATGCGCCTCATCTTGAACGGACATTGCGATACTCGTATCGTACTTTCGAACAATATGACTATCTGGATACTGGCTGAGCCAATACAAATACAATGCTGTCGTCGCCCAAGCAGGACGTGCCCAACGTAACAATGCCGCTTCATAATGTGACACACCATCATCAAAGACTTGTAGAAATCCATTAGCATATTGTTGCCCAATAAAGTCTCTATCGGTAGAAGCTTGCATGGCTTCCAGTAACGTACACGTTGCAGATTTATGAACGTCATGCGATTCAGCACGGCCCAACCCAGCTGGATTTGCCATTTGAATGGCTTTGAATAAGTATTCCGCATCCGCTTGCGTCGTGTTCGCGAGCACTTGTGCTAACTGGTCACGTAAACTTATTGTCACAGGCAATAATGCCGCCTGAATGATGGGCGCACATAATAAAATAATACCAAGGTTCGTATTGCAACCAACGGCACCCTGTGTCGCTTCAACACTGCGAAAAATACGCTCCCCCAATGCTAATTCAGCTTGTGAGATAAAAGGCGCAGACACTTCTGCACTGTGGATGAAGTCCTGCACTTGCATTCCGTGCCCATCAGCAAAGATATGGACATTACCAGGCTTTACTGCTTCGATCTCTGCTAAACAAGCAATTTTATAAGCTTGCCCAAGCTGTTGCGATAGTATTAATGCATTATCATTCACTGTTGGTTTTACTGATCAAATCATCCACTAACGTTTGTGCAATATTAACATGGGTCACACTTTGCAAGCCACGCCAAGCAGGAATACTATTGACCTCAATCACCCATAACCCACCGTCTTTATCGCGCATGATATCGACACCACAGTAATCGATGTGTAACGCTTTGGCTGCATGCACTGCCAAGGCCTCAACCTTCTTATCTTGCTCACCGACATAATTTGCTCCTTGCGCCAAGTTGTTGAGCCACCCAGATCCACTACGCCGCATGGTGGCAATAGACTGATTATTAACAACAAAAACCCTAAAATCATGATGGATATCACCTGAGTCAATATACGTCTGACAATAATACACGCCATCAACAAATGCGTCTTTTGGTACAGGGAGCTTACTGTCTGAATCGAGCAAACGCACACCTTGGCCTTGTGAGCCAAACAAGGGCTTAATCACCAATGTTTTACCTTGTGTCACCTGCTCTGTAATGAGTCGATGGGCGTTATGCCGTGATTCGCACACCCATGTAGCCGGTGTTGGAACGCCATGTTGCTTTAACAAAAAACTAGTCATGCCCTTATCAACGGTTCTTTCGATGGCTTTGGCATCGTTATAAACTTTAGTCCCCAACAGTCGGAGCATATGCAGTATATTTAAACGAGTAATGATTTGTTGCAGCGTGCCTGCCGCAACCCCACGAATAAAGGCTATCTTTGGTAAAGTACCAAAACCTAGAAGGCTAATCCGCGGCTGTGTTCCCGATAAATCAATCACACAATCTTGCAACTCAACAAAGATAGCTTCATACCCGCGTGCGGCAAATGCCTGCTGCAAAGCCATGCCATGCCAGCCACCAGCTTGCGCCGCCTCATCGGTGATAATAGGCACTCTCACGCTATGATTAATTTCTTTTTAACGATGACTTTAAAAAATATATTTAGTTAAATGACTTTTCTAACAGCGCCTCATCAAACGCGCCTGCAAAGAAACTTTTACCTGTTTTCATATTCGTCACGGTGACTTTGGCAGGTGAAAACAGTAATGGGTCGATTTGATAAAAATCCATGTTGACCGCTTTGAAAATCTCAGCGAATGGGCGACCGTAATCTTTTGAAGAACTGCTCGGCATGGCTTTAGCTAAATTATTTGCTGCATCATCTTCACAATTCACATAAAGATGGACAAAGCCACCAAATAAGATTGCATCATTGGTTCTACCCATGCCAGTTAAAAAGTCTGGTGATGGTGCAGGAATTGGTGCAACACCATAACCATCAACAAACTGTTCTAGTGGAAAATTCACGGAGTGCAGCTTATGCAATGCGACTTCTAACACGCGGGCTGTAATTTGTACGGTACCCGCCAAACTTCTGGTTGGCGTTAGAATGAATGTTAAGTTAGAGGTTCTAATACCCGTATCGTTAGATACCTTTTCAATCACCTCATTTGGCAGAATTTGATCGGTCTCTAACACCAAAGAAGTATGCGAGCTCTGATCTTTATAGGCCAATTCTTTAAAAATATTTTCACGTTGTGCAATCGCACGTGCAGGACCGCTACCAAGTGAGAAAAACTTCTCATGCGATAACGCCCACCCAGCATACTGACTACCTAAGCAAGAGATAATTGGACTTTTTGCATGTACTTTTACACTTAACGGCCAGTTTTTAAAAGTACTACCATTTTGCAAAGCAACAGAGCCTAAGCCACCCATACAAATTTCAGCAATTTGGCGCCCAGCTTCTAAGCCACCTAGGGCTTTTATACCCGCATCAACAATCATCGCACCTGAGTCGTGTTCACTCACCTGTAAATTCAACGCACTAGCGTTCATTAGCAAGCTCCTGACCAATGCATTGGTACGCTTATTAATACTGACATTTGAGACGCCTGTTGTTTTCATTATTGCTTTACCTATTCAATTTAGTTTAAAAGTTCATCTTTAAGGACTAACGTTCTTTCATTTACCATTATTTTAGCCAGTGAGGCTGTTTCAGCTTCTGCAATGACTGTACAAACAGGCATACCCAAACTAAAACCACTTCCCGATACGGAAACATCACGCACCCATTCTGGCCAGATAATGTCTTCTTTAACTTCCATCTCATGCTCCGCATACAGCACTTGGTGCGCTCTGCTTGTTTGAGCAATATCATTCAACTTTATACCATTTTCATAGCGTTTGTATTGACTCGCTGCAATATGTTTTTCCATTAATAGGTCATCAGAGTAACAATCACCTGGATGATCACCTAAGTACAAATCTATCGTCGCGCTTAAACGGGGGTTTACTTCTAATAAATAAACTTCATCGCCATCACAAATCGCATCACAACTATTAATACCAACCAAACCCATTGATTGCGATAGCTTGGCAACATAGTTGGTAAACTGCTCTTTTACCTGCCTACTCAGCTCAACATGACTAACGGCTCCACCATATCGAAATGGCGCATCATTATTAACATCTACCCACAATTCATTAAAGCCAACCACATCCACACCACTTTCAGTTGCTACAAATAAACAAGATATAGCCATACCTGATTGAAATCGCTGATAATAGACGTTGGCCACCTTCGCCCCTTGCGTATCAGACATCTGCCTGATATGTTCGCCACCACTGGCGCCAACCTCTTTCCGCAGCCACTCGTGAGAATCTTGAGGTTGTTTATACACAACAGTAGGGAAAGGCACTTGCAATTGATTACATAACCCAAAAAAAATAGTTGGAGTTTTACATGTATGAATAACATCAACTGAGTTTCCTAATACTGTTACTCGGTCATTAATGCCTAATAGGCTGTTTGGTGCTTTTTCAAAACCAGCTCCATAGCAAAATCCAACAAACTGTTTCAATCCTTGTTTCGAATCATGCTTTAAATCTAAGTCGTCCAGTATGCTAAGCAACTGCTTGCTATCTAATTGACCATCACACAAACCTACCTGATAGCAATGTGTTGCTAACTTCTGCACATCCGTATCTGCAAAAGCATCAATCGCAACCACCTCAAACCCAGCATCAACTGCCGCCTTTACATAAGGCCTGCTAGTAATGGCTGCAATAATTAGTTTACCTTTACTGACTGTGGACACACGCAATATTAAAGGCGTCGTTATAGTCTAAATGCACAGGCTTCTCACCTAATATCATTTGTTGTAACAACTTCTGCTGCGTCACATATTTAAGTTGCCCAATGGATAGCGCACCAATACCCAGTATTTTAGTGCCTGCTATTTCATTACCATCATATTGTGCATCAATATCTTCAATGCCAGAAGGCGATACCGCGTTTACATCCGCCATGACCTTAAGTGAGGTTGAAGCTTTATAATGTTTGGTTTCTAATATGCGCATACCGATAGGCGCTGCGGCAATCACAACGGATGCTGAATCCAACACCTTGACTTTAGCTGCATCGCTGGAGCCATCAACTACCTCAAACTGATAGCCATACTTCTCTTCTAGCATGTTGGCATGTCCTTTCATGTCGCTAAGACTCGCATGCGCAACCAATTGTGCTTTCGCCCCCTGAGCTGCTGCTATTAAAGCTGCAGTAGAGCCGACCGTCCCACTAGCGCCAAAAATCGCAATGGTTTGATTAGCCAAAGCATCATGCGTTTTCCCTAAGTGTTGACTGATTTTAGCCAGCAATGCGCCTCCGGTTGTAAATGCACCAGAAGGGTCAGTCATCGTTGAAACAGCAAATGGTGCAAACATGGCTTTCTTTGCCGTGTTTTGCATATCAATAGCAAGGCTAACATCGCGCCCACCAAAGAAGAGTGCTTCACGTTTCACACCACTAGGGCTACGAGAGAAAATCGCATCTTGTGTCAGCGCTGATATTTCATCTAACGATACTGAGGTATAAGGCATTACCTTGTCAAAGCCTGAATCAAATGCCATATTCACGTCAAATGGACTCGCGTTACTTGCTGCTGTAAAAAGATGTAATACCGAAACTTTTTCCATCATTAAATTTTACCTTTTAATTTATTTGTTAATTACTCACTCAAATAAAGTCATGAGCTTTGGAAAGACTTAACTACCACTCACCTTTATAGCCTACTACGTTACTCGCGCGAAAATCTGATATAGCGCAATCTGCCGATAGAGTTACCATTCAGTAGCAAAAACAATTTAAAGATTAAGCACTGATTAAAGGTTTATTTCCAGTATTAACAAATGCACCTACGTTACTTGCCGCGCATATCAACCAACTGAGATTTTCTCCTCGACCAGCACCTTGAAACGTTGCTTTTAATTTTATTAAGTAATCTTGTGCAATTGCATCATTTTCAAAAAGGGCAAACCCAGTCGGCCCCCAAGAGCTTTGTCCCACGCAGGAAACACCAGAATTCGTCAGGTAATTTAATACCTGCGCCACTTGCTTGCTCGCATAACGGCCACCTTGCGCGGGTGCAAAATAGCCCCCTGTATAAGCTTGCAACAGTGCAATTGATTCACCGAATACAGACAAATCACCTTCTTGAATAGCAGGTAAAGCGCGCATCAGTATTTGATGATTTACTTTTTGTGTTTCATGTAAGTCCGCATCTTGCAGCGTAGCAAAAGCATTTAACTCTTCATCACCATGCACACCCACATGACTATGGTCAAAAATCAACAATATGCACCACGCTTCTGGAAAAGGCTGCTGAACAACAATCGGAGGAACGTTCGTTCCGTCACCCCTACCACCATCCAAAACAATCCCACCACGATCAAATGTGCCAATACCAATACCTGACCGCAATCCTCGTCCAGTCATTGACGCAATTTCCGCAAGCGTTAAGTCAAGATTAAACAGTTGATTAAGACCTGCACCAATCGCTAACGCCATCTGCGTCCCTGAGCCTAAACCAAAATGTCTCGGGATTTCACGATGCACTTTGATACTCACATCACACTTAATATTGGCATGCGCTAATATTAATTGCTTACTCTTATTAACATAGGCCGGCTCTTCAACATCACTAAAGGCATGCTGATCAGTAGTCAGTTCAATCAATGTATCAGGTGCATTTAAACCCAACCCAAAGCTACCAAACCGCCTACCTTGTGAACCGTTTAAGTCTAAAAACCCCATATGCAGCCTGGCAAAAGCATTAATAAATACAGGTTGTTTCATTTGTGGGTTGTTCATTGCGTATTAAAAACTATTCTAAATTAGAGAGATAACAATCATTATATAGGCTTGTTTATCGTCTCAAAAGGCTATTATTCTAGCGTGACATGCATAAGCTAATTTGGCATAATGGATTACCGTCTTCAAATTACAATTGTATCAAATGTTATAAAGTGTAACGTTATGTAACAGATGATGAATTTTCTTGAAATATATCTTTAAGGGTCTTGTATGTCTACCTACGTCATTCCATTTGAAAAACTCCGTAATACTGATGTCCCGTTAGTCGGCGGTAAAAACGCCTCTTTAGGCGAAATGATCTCTCAATTAAACGCAAAAAGCGTTCGTGTTCCAACCGGTTTTGCAACAACGGCTGATGCTTATCGCGAGTTTTTAGCACAAGATGGATTAGATACGAAAATCAATGCTGAACTTGATGCACTTAATGTAGACGACACACAAGCACTGGCTGTTTGTGGTGAAAAAATTCGCAACTGGGTTATGGAAGCTGATTTTCCAGCGGCACTGAATAAAGCGATTGCTGAAAACTATAAAATACTCATTGAACGGTCTGGCGGAGGCACTACGTTTGCAGTCCGCTCATCAGCAACAGCAGAAGATTTACCTGACGCATCATTTGCAGGCCAACAAGAAAGTTTCTTGAACATTCATGGTATTGACAATATTAACCACGCCATTAAAGAAGTGTTTGCTTCTTTATATAATGACCGTGCGATTTCATACCGTGTCCATAAAGGCTTTGTCCATGCAGATATTGCCCTTTCTGCAGGTATCCAACAAATGGTCCGCTCAGACATTGGCTGTGCTGGCGTCATGTTCTCAATTGATACAGAATCTGGCTTTAAAGACGTTGTATTCATTACCTCTTCTTACGGCTTAGGTGAAACCGTTGTACAAGGCTCAGTCAATCCAGATGAGTTTTACGTACACAAACCAACCTTAGCAAGAGGCAAGCCAGCGATTATCCGCCGCACCATCGGTTCAAAATTAATCAAAATGGTATTCTCAGATGCAACACAAGCCAACAAATCAACCAATACAATTGAAGTGGATTCGGCAGAAGCAAATAAATTCTCATTAAGTGATGAAGACATCTTAGAACTGGCTACTTATGCCATGACCATTGAAGACCACTATGGATGCCCAATGGATATTGAGTGGGGTAAAAATGGCATCGATAACAAGCTCTATATCTTACAAGCGCGTCCTGAAACAGTTAAATCACAAGAAGCTAAAAGCAATGTAACTGAAACATTTAGCGTTAAAAAACATGACCATAAACCATTGGTTGTTGGCCGTGCGGTCACACAAAAAGTGGGCGTTGGTCCTGTGCGCGTTGTTTTAGATCCAGCACTCATGCATGAAGTGCAGCCTGGTGATGTATTGGTTGCTGATATGACAGACCCTAACTGGGAACCAGTGATGAAGCGTGCGAGTGCGCTTGTCACTAACCGTGGTGGTCGTACTTGTCACGCAGCGATTATTGCCCGTGAGCTAGGCATTCCAGCGATTGTTGGGTCAGTTAACGCAACTGACTTGCTACGCGAAGGTGAAACAGTTACTGTTTCATGTGCTGAAGGTGAGTCAGGTTTTGTTTATCACGGCGCCCTACCTTACGACGTAAGGACGCAAGAAAATGCACCACTGACGAAACCACCATGCAAAATCATGATGAACGTTGGTAATCCAGATATGGCCTTTAGCTTTGCGCAAATCCCAAACGATGGTGTTGGCTTAGCCCGTTTAGAGTTCGTGATCAATAATATGATTGGTATTCACCCGAAAGCCATTTTAAATATTGATGCATTGCCATGTGCCATGCAAGTAACGATTAGAAGTCGTGCACGCGGCTATGCAAGCCCTAAACAATTCTACATTGATAAAGTGACTGAAGGCGTTGCAACCATTGCTGCTGCTTTCTACCCAAAACCAGTGATTGTGCGTACTTCTGACTTTAAATCAAATGAATATAAGAAGTTAATCGGCGGCGACATCTACGAGCCAGATGAAGAAAATCCAATGATTGGCTTCCGTGGTGCAGCACGTTATATTGCAGAAGACTTTAGAGAGTGCTTCGAGATGGAATGCAAGGCCATGAAACACGTACGCGACGTAATGGGCTTAATCAACATTGAACTCATGATTCCTTTTGTGCGTACGGTCGCAGAAGCAAAAGCAGTCACAGAAATCATGGCAGCCAATGGCTTAAAACGTGGTGAGAATGGATTGCGTGTGATTATGATGTGTGAAATCCCATCTAACGCATTGATTGCAAAACAATTCCTAGCGTACTTCGATGGCTTCTCTATTGGCTCTAATGACTTAACACAGTTAAGTTTAGGCATGGATAGAGACTCTGGCATCTTGGCAGGGGGATTTGACGAACGTGACGATGCTGTTAAAGAGCTACTTAAAATGGCCATTACTGCCTGTAATGAAGAAGGTAAATATATCGGTATCTGCGGCCAAGGCCCTTCTGACCATCCTGATTTCGCTGAATGGTTAATTGAGCAAGGCATACAATCCATATCACTTAACCCAGATACAGTTGTTGCCACATGGCAACGACTAACTAAGTAAAGGATACAGGTGAGCGAACGCGCCGTCTTTGTCGTCTCAGATAGCACCGGTACAACAGCTGGTGCACTGAGTAAGCTATTGGAACACTTCCCAAACACGGAGTTTAGTATTTCGCGTATGCCATTTACTGATAACTTAGAAAAAATTGAAGCCGCGCAAGCAAGTATTCTCATTGCCTCGCAAGCTAGCAATTGTCTGCCTATTGTGATTATGTCATTGGGCGATGTCACTTTACGCAATAAGTTAAAAGAAACAAAAGCTTATTACATTGACTTATTTACTACGTTTATTGACCCACTGGGCGAAGAGTTGAATGAAACACCTCTCACTGGCTCAGGGATTGCTCATGGCATTATGGGGCATAGTTATGATGAGCGCATCGAAGCAATTAACTTCTCGTTAAATCATGACGATGGTCAAACCGACGTTAATCTCGACCAAGCACAGGTCATACTCGTCGGCGTTTCACGATGTGGAAAAACCCCAACCAGCTTGTACTTAGCCATGCAGTTCGGCATTAAAGCAGCTAATTACCCACTCATCCCTGAAGACTTTGAACGTGGCACACTCCCCGCCTCACTCATGAAGCACATGGATAAGGTTTTTGGGTTATCCATTAAACCTGAAAGACTACATTCGGTCAGAAGCCAACGCCGTCCTGATAGTTTTTATGCCTCTTTAGACAACTGTCGCAATGAAATAAAAGTCGCAGAAGAAATGATGCGCAAACATGACATTATTTGGGCAGATTCAACGTCACGTTCTGTCGAAGAACTTTCTGCCATCATTCTACAAAAGATTAAACAACCTAAAAAACACATGCATTAACTACTTAGTCTTTCTTTAAACACAGAGCTATTTTAAATAAGGTTTAATCTCGTGAAATAGCTTTTGTGAGTCTGGTTGAGTCATGCTAGAAAACGCAGTCACTTTCGCAGCATTCGGCGCAATGACATACTTATAGAAGTTCCACTTAGGCGATGTGCCTGACAGTTCTATAAGTTGTTTATAAAATGGATTTACATCATGTCCTCTTACTGAACTTTTGGACATCATAGGAAATTCCACACCATAAGTCATTTTGCAGAAATCACCGATTTTCTTATCTTCATTTAGTTCTTGTTTAAAGTCATTGGATGGAAAACCAATCACCAGCAACCCCTTAGATTTATATTGCTTATACAAACCTTCAAGTGCTTCAAACTGTGGTGTAAAGCCACATTTACTTGCTGTATTGACCACTAAAATAGGTTTATCTTGGTAATCACATAGGTCAAACGGGTTCCCATCTAGCGTTTTGAACTGGTGGTTATACAATACATCACAACTCGCATTTCCCATCGTGCTTACTCCCATTAATAAAAAAAGTGTGCCTACTATTTTAATCATTTCATCTTCTCGCTGTAATTAGCTTTATATGTTAATTTATATTAATGGACCAACCTTGATAGTAGTCAGAATCAAAAATAAAGATTTTTGTATATGGCAACTTCACAATTGAATGCTCACTATTTAGCCTTCCATCGCGTACCAAAATAATATTTAACAAATGCAAATACCTAGTTATAGATATACAGATACTCACCATTATAACTAGATGAATAATAAATGACAAAGTTCAGCAGAGAACGTAGAAAATAAAGAATACAGTGCTTTAATATTGCTGAGGTGCCTAGCCATCATCAATGTTGGAACGTTTTATGTGTCGTTTTGTCTGATTTCAAACTATAAATTTACTAGGAAGTATTAAATAATGAGAATTAGTATTCTTTTATTAATGTTGTTTAATGTTAATGCTGTATTTGCTGGATGCTTGTCAGAAAATCAGTTAATGCAACTAACCGATAAAGAAATAAGTTACTTGAGCAAAAAAATTCCCCCTGCTTTTAAGCACGCGTTAGCTGATAAAGTGGCTAAGGTTAGGGTTGAAATTGCCGAGGGTCAGGGCTGCCTTGCTAAATTAGTACTAACCTTACCTCAGGCGGATATTAATGAAGCTAATGTCGTATTAAACGCACAGCCCGCCAAAAAGATTATGCTCGGTGCCCAAGGGTACCATTTGCCACAAAATACTCATAACGAGGCCGACTTTACAGTGAATGCAGCTACCTTAGCTGTTCCGAATGCGGATATTTTACAAACAGCACCGCTAGGTAAGTTAAGAGCAAGTGTTGAGCTTATGTATTCTTTCATCACTCAAAAACGTTCAACAGTTGATAAGGCACAAACCAATGCTACACTATGGCCAGAAGTATTGACAGCCCAAGTGGTCAGGAGCTGTAGTACTAAAAAAACGGCTGTAGTGTGTGGTTGTATCGCAAAAAAATATAGTTTAAAAGTCCCAGCCAGACAAATGGAGTACATCCTGTCAAACGAAGAGAACCCTTACGCAATGGCAGCAGGAGCAAACCAAGGATTTGAGGCTATAAAAAAATCAACAGCGAGGGTGTGTGAAGGCTAAATAACCTTTAATACTCACTTAAAAAAGCCATATGAAGCAAAAGATCATAGATGATAAATCATTTAGAATTAAACCCGCCAATCAAAAGGTAGCTAAGGTAAAAAGCCCACTTGAAATAGATGCTGTACTCATTAAGCGTGATCAATCTAGAATTATCGAAATGGCATGGGAAGACAAAACTACTTTTGACGATATTGAGCGTCTTTATGGTTTGAATGAAGATGCTTTAATGAAATTGATGAAAACATGGTTAACTTTTGGCAGCTATAAACTTTGGCGCAAGCGCGTTAGAAATATATCGTGTAAACACATGGCATTAAGAACAGGTAACATCACCCGTCCTTTTAGTCCTACTCAATACAAACTTCGTAATTAAATTAATACTCTTAGCATGATCAAAAAAAGGAACTTTCCTGTAAAGGTATGTGCTACTTGCCAGCGTGAATTTAACTGGCGGAAAAAGTGGGCGACAGTATGGCGTGAAGTCAAATATTGCTCTAATGCCTGCCGGCAGGCCAGGAAGTCGAATATAAGATGAAGCAATTAAGGTTGATATTAGGTGATCAGTTAAATTCTGACCATACCTGGTTTAATACTGTAGATGACAATACGCTGTATGTCATGATGGAAATTAAACAAGAAACGGGTTATGTCTTACATCATGCGCAAAAACTGATTGCTATCTTTGCTGCAATGCGGGCTTTCAAAGATGCACTTTTAGCACGAGCTCATCAGGTAATTTACCTATCTATTACTGACCCTAGCAATACTCATGATTTTAAGCACAACCTCAACAAGCTCATTCAGCAAAATAAAGTTGAAAGGTTTGAATACCAAGCACCTGATGAGTATCGGGTAGACGAGTTAATGAGTGCATTTGTTAATAGCCTTAATATTCCGTACAAAATGTTTTCTACAGAACATTTCTTAACTAATCGAGATGAAGCTAGTAATTTCTTTGCAGGTAAGAAATGGTTAATGGAGAGATTTTATCGACACATGAGAACCAAACATAAAATCCTATTGGATGAGAAACAAAAGCCAGTTGGTGGGCAGTGGAATTACGATAAAGAAAACCGAAAAAAATGGAACGGCAAGCCAGCTACACTGGAAGACACTAGGCCACTGCATGACCATAGAGAGTTATGGTCTGAAATAACCGCACAAAATATTGGTACGATGGGTGACCCATGTGCCGAGGTATTTAGATGGCCAGTTAACCGTACTGAGTCATTAGCAGTATTAGATTATTTTATTAAAAATAACCTCGTTAATTTTGGTGCTTATCAGGATGCTATGCACACGGATAACTTTCGTTTATTTCACTCGCTAATTTCATTTTCACTTAACGTTAAAATGCTTTCTCCTGCTGAGGTGATTGCAAAAGCAGAGCAAGCCTATATTGACAGAGGTTATCCATTGCCCGCGGTTGAAGGGTTTATTCGTCAAATTTTAGGGTGGCGTGAGTTTGTTCGTGGATTTTATTGGTCGCATATGCCTGAAATGGGAGAAGCCAATTACTTTGATCAGGATAAGCCATTGCCCAGTTGGTTTTGGGATGGTAATACTAAAATGAATTGTTTAAAGCACTCCATCAAACAGTCTTTAGATCATGCGTATGCGCATCACATACAACGCTTAATGGTGATTGGTAACTTCTCCTTATTGATGGGTGTTAACCCGCATGCAGTCCATCAGTGGTACTTAGGTATTTATATTGATGCCTTCGAATGGGTGGAAATGCCGAACACTCTTAGCATGAGCCAGTATGTAGACGGTGGGCTATTAGCAACTAAGCCTTATGTATCATCGGCGTCTTATATTAATAAAATGAGTAATTATTGTGGTGACTGTAGCTATTCATCTAAAACTAGAGTTGGCAAGAATGCTTGTCCGTTTAATAGCTTATACTGGAATTTTTTTCAGAAACATAAATTAAAGTTAACGAATAATCCAAGGTTAGGTATTGTGAATATGCAGCTTGAGAAAATGTCTGATGAAGATAAAGAAGCAATAAGGTATCAAGCTAGTTTATACACCAATGATGCCGAAAACCTTTGACTGATTAAAGTGCAACATCATGATTAATAATAAGATAAAAATAGCGATAGTCGGTGCAAGAATTGCAGGCTTAACGTTGCAACGAATGTCGTCCTCGTAACAAATTTGATCAAAAGAGATTCTAAATTCAGTCCCACTCCCTGGTAGCAATAATTTATAATTTGATAGGTCTTCTGGAAACCTAAAGGGTTGATGCTCGCTGAGCGGCTTAGCTACAATTCTACTTACTTATGTACTTTTATTAAAACATCTTAATTGGTATGTTTTTATAAACATTTAAAACATTAATGTTACCTCATAAGCGATACTCAAAAAATTTAAATAAATAGCCCTATAGTTATTTATTTTTCGCTACTATCGACTCAACGTTCAAAGTTTTTTCTTTTGTCGTCACAATAATAATTGTTTCATTTTTTGTTAATACAAACTGACATTGATCTCTCTCCATTGAAATACAGTTTACAACCTCCTTGTACCTTTTGTTGAAAATATCTTGCGCATAGAGGCTCGTCTCTTGAATTTGTTGATTGGTGACTGTTTCCCAGCCGTCATTGATCAAACTATCTCTCACTGATGAATATGGCGCATTAATATATTGATCAAAACCAATCTCTTGGGCACTGGCAGGTAAAATAAATACGGCATTCCATAGGGTAAATATTAATAGTAGATTCATTTGATAATGCTTTCTATAAAACTAAAGTTACAAACTATGAGTTTTGGCATGCAGAAAAGTTGCAAATTGGTTTTTTTGACTTAAATAATTAACATCATAGTAATAAAAAAATCGTTTTTTTATAATATCATTACTGTTGTAAATAACTACTTAATTTACTGTTGATGGGTAAACCTTTCTGGTTGGAGGTTGTCATATTTTGACTTTTTTGTAATTA
>JBLIIL010000023.1:0-28315 GCA_047634755.1 Methylophilaceae bacterium | reverse complement strand
AAGGTAACTAAAAGAAGGATTCAGTTAAGTTGCTCTGGAAATTAGATGGCTATTTTTGACACTTTACACATTTACCTTTGATGTTAAGCTCGATTAAATCAACATTAAACCCGGCAGGGATAGCGTTAGATAATTTTGGGTAAACACCTTCTAAACAAAACACCTTTCCGCAATCGCCACATTGAAAGTGTGCATGAGAGTGTTGGTTGATGAAGCTCGTAGCATTAGAATCTGTAGCTTTATTAAACTTCTTTTTATGACTATTGTTAAGCTGAAAATACCAAACTCGATCTTCACCCGCAACTCTATGGGCTACATTATTCTGTAATAACCAATCAAGCACTCTGTATAAAGTGACTCGGTCAAAGTTATCTGGAAGTTGCCCAAGTATATCTTGGTGCGTTAAGGGATCACTATGCTCACTAAGAACAGAAACGACATCTAAACGAGATGCTGTGCTCTTTAGACCTGCTTGTTTAATTATGTCTTTTGCTGTGAGCATATGATGAGATTATACATTTAAAATTAAGCTAACCTGTTAATAGGTTAGCTCTTAGAAAAATAGCCTTACATGTTTTTACCACAGCACTTCTTAAATTTTCGTCCATTACCACAAATGCAAGGGTCATTACGCCCAACCTTTGGAATATCTCTTGTGACTGGGGTTTTCGGAGGGCAACAGCTTGTGTCGCTACAACACGACTCATCGTCTTTAAGCATTTCGTTAGGTAACACTTCGTTTTGTTCACTCATATTTTTTATATTCTCTTTACAGTTTATTTAGGTGCAGCAAGAGTCAAGATGTATTTTGTTATGTCTAAACTTCTTTTTGTGCCTGTTCGAACCACCAAATAACTTTATTCAGGTGACCCTCTCCCCAAGTCATAACAAACTTTTTAGTATGTTCATTACCATTGTCTTTGAGTTGTGTAATCCGTTTTTCTATATAAGCTTTTGTTAGTGGTATCTCACATAGCTCAACAATACAATGCTTCCACGAAGCATAAGTATCTAATTTCCGCTTTAAGCCTTCATAAGACTCAGATTTCATTTTTATCTCCTAATTAAACTTGCTATGATTTTTAGCTGTTTTTTTAACATCAAATTATGACGGTCTGTATTAAGTCATAAACTCTTATTTAGAGTAAGTTATATTAAATAGTTTTATATTACATTTGGATAAAAAATGCAACAGTGTTGCATTTAATTCTTGATTTAGCTATTATCTAGGCTTGACTGCTCAGAGCAATATTTCAAATAGATGAAGCAGTAATTTAACTGTGAAGTGAATATAAAAATGAATTTTTCTGAAAGAGTGACGATCGAGCAGGTTGAAGAAGGCACACAGTTTGCTCCAAAATTCGATCAAGATGGCTTAATACCATGCGTTACCACTTCGGATGAGAATGGAGAGGTTTTAATGCTGGGCTATATGAACAGCGAAGCTCTCACAAAAACCATTGTTACGGGCGAAGCGCACTACTGGAGCCGCAGTCGCAAAGTGTTATGGCATAAAGGTGCTAATAGCGGGCTTGTGCAGCATGTAGTTGAAATGCGCGTGGATGACGATCAAGATGCTGTCTGGCTGCGCGTATCCGTGGCTGGCAATAGCGCGAGCTGCCATGTAGGTTATCAATCTTGTTTTTATCGAAAAGTGTTGGTGGGCGAACAAGGTAATACTTCAGCGCAATACGCTCACAATCAGTTAATTTTTACTGAGAGTAGCAAGACGTTTGACCCCATGGACGTGTACGGTGATGTACCGAACCCAACGCAGTTATAACGCCAATGACATGCATCTTTGTCACAGGGTGCACTGCAAAGGCTTAGTAAATCCTAATTAACGTAAATCAAGCAAACGAGAGTTGACGTTTTAATGGATAAGGTATGCGTGGGCGGGAATCGAACCCTGGTCCGTATTTATAAATTATCGGTTATGTCCGCTTTGCGGATATACCTGCCAATAACCAGCATAGAGCGGGCTGAAAGAACAATCTATTTAAGCCTATCTCATTTATTTTATTGGGGTACTTTTGGGGGTAAGTGAAAATTTAAGTAAAATAAAATCATTTATTTACAATATCTTAATGCAACTTTATTAATCCCTCGCTCGCCAAAAATTATCCCTATATAACTGATATATAGGGATTTTTTATTATCTAATAAAATTGAAACCGTCAACAAAACCGTCAAATCAGTTCGTTACATACTTAGACTCCACTAGCATTAGTACAAGTATAGGTGCTGTTATTGAATTCAAACTGTGACAGATCACCAGCTAACTCACAATCTCTAGCAAACAGATCATAGTCAACATAGTATCTAATACTCTCAGGAATGCTATGCAACCAGCTTTCATCAAATAGCTCTTTAGCAGCTTCTTTTAAAGCACCTTCATGTATGTTTGGTTCATCTAACTTATCAAGCCCTTGGCTTAGTGAATACCCTGCACAACCGACTAAATAATATAAATTGATCTTTTCTTCATCTTGCAATATTTCAACTTCATCAAACCATACATTTAGATTGGATTGAATAATAGTACATACTTCAAATAGTGCTGCATCATTACCATCTATAAACTGTATTTCAAACTCCTCTACACCGTTACCGTAGCGGTCTAAGTGACGTTCTGACTTCTCTTTATACTCTGCCAATATTTCAAAGTAAAAGCCCTCTGCATCAAGGTTATATGGTGTTGCGTGGAATGTATTAGTCATGGTCTTTCCTCCTATATCGTTGTTAGATTGCACGCATAGAATTGGATTAACTACATGCTGCGTATATGCTGGCTATTCAACTTGATCTGCTTCGATCTTTTGGTTGGTTTGTTAGCCATGTAAAAACGATGTTAAGAAGGTGGTATTAGAAGTACCTATGGTGGATATTGCATGAGGGTTAGGTAGATTATGTGGGTTAGTTGATGCAGTAGGTATTACGGTTTGCCTGTATGCTTACTAATAACCTGACTGACTCCTACGTTAGGCACAAATAAAAGGTAACAATCTTATGTTCATTGTTAGAAATATTCTGGTGATATTAATCATTATGTTGTCAGGTAGTAATGTTAATTTGCATGCTCAGGAAGTAATTGATAATGGGGAAGAAAAAATCAACAAACCATTATATAAGCCTTTTATAGAAAGATACGTTCTCGATGAGCTAAAACAATTACGTCAGGATCAATCGACTCTAAGAGTAGAAGTTACCGAGAAAGTTGCAAATGCAAAGTTAGATTCGTCTGATAGAGTTATTAGATATACCGCTGATACAACAAATATCATTTTTTATATAATAACTGCGGCGGCTTCTATTCTAGTTTTTCTAGGATGGAAATCACTGCGAGATATTAAAGATAAAATAGAATTTATCACGACTGAAAAATTGTCAATTCTTACTCAGGAATACGAAAGTAGGTTAGATGAATTAGAAAATAAGCTGAAGAATCGTTCAGAACAAATAATAGCGACACAAGAGGAAGTGTCAAGTTCAAACACAATACATTCTTTGTGGATGCGAGCAGGACTAGAAAAAAGCGATCAAGAGAAGCTCAATATATATGATCATATATTAGAGATTAATCCTGATGATACGGAGGCACTTACGTATAAGGCTGATGTTTTATTGGATTTGGGTGAAATAAAATGGGCTTTGTCATTATCAAACCAAGCGATAGAAAATGACAGCAATTATGCTTTAGCCTATTGGCAGAGAGCTTGTGCTAAGGCGATGCTAGAGCAAGAAAGCGAAGCCTTAGAAGACATAAAAATGGCTATTAAACTTACGGGTTCCCTAAAAAATGAAATAGCCGATGAAATTTATTTTGAGAAACTGAAATCTAATCATGAGTTTCTTGCTTTAATGGAAGAAACGGATTCTATGGCTTAACATTATAATGTAGATGAATCGTTATTATTTTGTGCTTTTCAATTCAACAGAAAATCAAGGGGTCAGATACTGCCTTGGAAAACAAGCTCAATTTGCCTGTTGTTGATAATTAATATCAAAAGGTTTTCCTGATTTCAACACGCCATACGCCAACACCAGTAGTTTTCGCATGACTGCAACTAAGGCCACTTTTTTGGGTTTTCCTCTGGCTTGAAGCCGGTCATATAAATCAATCATCAGCGGGTTAAAACTGACGGCGACTAAGGCAGGCATATAGACTACTCGATTGATTCTGAAGCTTAAGTAAAAGATATCAGGTCTTGCCTTTTGCATGCGAAAATCAGTGTCAGGTCTTGTAATCATGCATTTCTGCTTTCTTTCAAGCCTGAGGATAGTTTGTTGATTGGTTTTATGATGTACTTAAGCCAATAACATTAGGCTATATGCATTATGTAACATGGCTGCATATCATTTAAAACCAAACAAACAAGTAAAACCAATAACTAGCTGGCTGGCTTTATCAGCGTGCTACTTTTTGGTTCTCATCTCAGCATTAACTATTTAAAGCCAAGCAGATAGCGGCTTCATGCTTTCTGCTTCCTTGAATTCAGAAGTAACATACTTCATGCTTTCCAATTTGGATAGGTATATTCTTCCTCCTACGGCTACCTACGCCAATCAGGCATTGAGGTATGGATGCTCCGCTGCGCTCGCATCCAACCGTCCCTGAGTTGACGTAGGTAGCCTGGTGCATTTGGGGTGGGGTGTTTGGTAATACTGAAATGTCACTTTGGTAGGGGGGGTATGCTTAGCTTTATGGTTCAAGTAAAGAAGTAACTGCACTCGTAGGCAGATGAGTGAATTCTGTAAAACCTGACTTAGTTAATCATAAGCGATCTTCACCTTGTTACTTAATAATGCTATATGCAATCTAAGGTTGGAAGTTAGGCAGCAACTACTTTTCTTAATTATGCTGTTTTGTGCATTACTGGGTTGGCTTCCTCAGGAAAGTAATGCCCTGTTACGTGCAATACATGGTTGGATAGTAAAATGTTCGTAGTCGAAAAACAGAAGATTGGGACTGTTGATGCTGTAGAATGCTTGGCAGAAAGCTGATGGTGGTGAGGGTGGTGACGGGCTATTGTCCTCCATAAGTAGCCTCTTATCACTTCGCTCAGTCATTCAAAACAAACTTTTATTTATCTGATAAATCAGCGATTAAGCCATCAATGTATGATATATTTAAAAAATGTTGTAATTTTGTTTCTAGCGTATTAGTTAGATCCCTGCTTGCGGCTCATTAGCTAAATAAGGGATTACGCCTTGAAGACACCATCACTAAAGCACGCTTATCGACTCGTTTGGAGTCATGTCTTGAATGCTTGGTTCGCTGTTTCAGAAGCAACAAAAGCCCATAAAAGTTATAACCATGCTATTACAGCACAGCACTAAGCTAACGCCACGCCCGCCTTTTATTGCGGGTTTGTTGTTATTGGGTTCACTGCTGCTATCAGCGTTAGCGTTACCGCCTGTCTTTGCCCAAAGTACGGATAAAATCACACTTCCAGACTTAGGTACCCCAGCCGCCAACACTGGCACTGTACAACCCAACATCAACGCCCAAGGCGCATGGTTTAACTACCGTGACAATATCGACGGCAAGTTAATCAGCATCACCCCACAATACAATCAACAAAATGGCACGTCCATAGGCGGCAGTCTAGCGGGCTTGGTGACTAAAAACATGGCGGTCGGTATATTACTCACCGTAGGGTCAGATAAGAACGAATGGTTACTGAATACTGGCTTTGACTTAACCAGCAATCAACGCTTTATCTTCACGCTTGGCCAGTTACGTCAAAAGCAAGACTTTAACTTTATTTCAGGTAAGCAAAAGACCCAAATCAGACAAGACAACTTCGCTGGAAGCTACCAATACTTTTTGGGTAAAGACTGGCTCAATGCCGCTGAGGTGAATGCCTATATCAGCGACACAGGCAGCGTTAATCTAGGGGGTAAAACCTACTTCACCGATACCGCTACTTTGTATGAGTTATGGAGTGACCCACGTCGTATTGCTGGTGGTCGTGTTACTGGCGTACAAGGTAGATTAGTATTTACCCCTACGTCTAAATCCACTATTAAAGTCGGCTTAGGGGGTGAGCGTCTTACCTATGATCTATTAACCGGCAATGAATCCACTACTCGCGCAACAGGTAGTGCTGAATTAGTACAACGCTTAGACCATGACTTCAACTTCCGCGCCTCTGCCAATGCCGGTGCTTCACAAAGCCGTTATGCCTTAGGCTTAGGTAAAAGCTTTAAAGGTGGCTCACAACTGGGGCTAGATGTCGCGACCATACAAGGGCGTGACAACACCTTTAATGACAACCAAGTCATGCTCAGCTACACCCAAAGCTTTGGTGGTAGTGCTAGCGCCTATGGGAGCAGCTCATTAGGGATGAATAACACAGCACTCAATAACCTAGATGCTTCGGGTGCTCCAATAAACCAAACCTCAGCCAATACAACAACCCCTAATCCAACACCTAATTCATGGGCTAGCTCTTTAGTTGACCAAGTCTTTCGTCGTCCTAGCTTCCTACCCGCACAAGTGATTGCTAAGATTGATACCACAGCAACACCAACAAGATTGATTGCCATTGATAAAACCGCCGTGCCTGTAGGCAGTAGCATTAATACTGCCACGGGTGTGATTACCGCACCCACAGGAACGCCAGTATCTGGCATTGCTGGTGTGACTAAAAATGGTGTTGCTTTTACTAACGCAGGGCAGTTTGCTCTTTCTGGTACAGGGATTCTAGTAGTCAACCCTAATCTCATTAACCAGCCGGCAGTGGGTGTGACGGATACCTATGTCGTCACGATGAACAACGTCGCAGGCGGCACTACCTTAGCCACAGTGGTCGTTTCACATGGCTCAGTGAAGATTGATAGCATCGTAATGAGTAGTGGCATTATTACCCCCGCTCCTATCAGCACTCTGGTCAGTGGCGGCCTCACATGGACGAAAAACAACAGCACGGTTGCAGGTGGTTATAGCTACTGGACTACCGCCAACAACACTTGTACTGCATTAACACAAGATGGATTCACATGGCGCCTGCCTACCTCAGCTGAATTGTTAGCTCTGCATGATTCCGGCACTAGCCCGCTTACTACTGCAGGCTGGACATTGGACGGCACCTGGTCGTCTTCCGACAGGTCTCCTGGACATAGTAATGGCTTTTACACCGTCGTCAACCTGGAATATGGCTACACAGAGCCGGGCGGCAACCCTTACATGCATTACGCGTCGTGTGTTCACTAGATCCTTGATTTTTGAAGTTTGAGCTTTGATTTTTTGATTTAGGTTTTATTGGGTTTGAGCTGGGTTTTACATTTCACCGGCGGAGCCGGTGAAATGGTTAGAGTTAAGAGTGTCTGGTTGTGTTTCATCCTGCCTATCACACATGAACAATCTGCTTTAGCAGATATGTTCTGTGGGGATGCCAAGTACTGGTATGCCATGCATGGGTGCCTAATGGTTGTTTCGGTTACGGCTGAAACAAAATAGGCCAATTGGGGATGTGACTGGCATTTTCCGCTGTCGGACGTGCAATTTGATTGCGCCAACCTGATTGCATCAATGGGGCTGCGCGGTGAGAACGGCAAAGCTGAGTGCTTGCAGCTGATTATCTGTAAGCTAATAGTGAAAATGCATTTGTGTCGGTGGTTCGATTCCGCCCAGGCAACCAAGATTCAAAAAGAGAGCTTCTAATCTAAACATCAGGACGCCTAGTCCTGTTCTACCGTTTCTGCTATTCAAGTGGTCGTGTTTGGAGCACCCCGTGTATGAGGCGTCCTTTAAAAGATAGTGACCGCGTATATTTCTACCTAATGGAGGCGCAAAAACCTAACGCTAAGGCTGTTTTTGAGGGGCGTAGCCTAGGGTATCTATATGAGGTAATGGTAGGATATGCCCAGCAATAGCAGACACGTACAGACCCATCAAAAAAGCGATTGAAAAAGCCAAAACCACCAGCTCACGCATGAATAAAAATGTAGGCGCTCAATGATGTGGTCACGGTTGTTTAATCAATCCTATGCATTGGCTTTGCATTGTAATCACGCAATCATCATTAATGATTTGCCTTATTTAACTGAGTCAGAGTTAGCTGGTGTGATTGGCTTCTTACTTCGGTTACAGGATTGTTAAGCAATGCCACGCAAGACTAAAGCTAAACTTTCAGAACGTACCGAGAAAGGCGGTTTTATAAGACTGCCTTATTCGGTTATGCTTAGTCATACTTATGCAAGCTTATCCGCTTAAGGTGTTAAGTTGTTGGTAGACTTAGCTAATCAGATTAATGGACATAATAATGGTGGTTTATGTTTGGCTTATAGTGTGCTGAAAATGAAAGGCTGGCGTTCACCATCTACACTGAGTAAGGCAATTAAAGAGCTATTGGATAAAGGTTTGATTGAAGTTACCCGCAAAGGTGACAGAAATGTTTGTGCGCTGTACGCGGTCACGTTTCATGCGGTTGATGAATGTAAAGGTAAGCATTGCGGAGAGTCTTTATTTAACAATCACATCAAGTCGTTAGTTGTCACTCACTGGGACGCACCTTGCGTCGCGCCCCTTATGTAAACGTTGCAAATATGGCTTGCATTGATTTTATTGGGGTAGCTTTGGGGGTAATTGGTATTTTATGAAAAATTTAATTTTTTATTAACAGGTACTTAACTTACTTTTAGTAACCCCTCAATCCCATCACAATCGACTTAGCGCTTAGCGATATTGGGGACGCCCATTGTGGGTGAATCCTAAAAACACACCTCCAATTAACTCAAACAAACAAACCTCGACAAGAACTCTTCAAGTCTTATCGGCACAAGCTTGTTCGCAAACAACTCGCCAATCCAGATTTCAATAAATATCTTTCATTTTTACTAAAGAAAGTAATAAATACGCCGATAAAGCTGAATGCACACAATGAATGTTTATCAACTTCCTTTCGGGAATATCTGTTTCCTTGGCAATAAAATAGTATTTTGGCATGCTTATTGCTGATTAACCTTATGATTTCAATAAAAACATCCTAATATGACTACTTCTTTATTTAGTGAAAATTGGCACCGTGTCGCGCACCTTAAGCCAAAGTTGCGCGATAACGTCATTGTCAAACGCCAACACTGGCGTAAGCAATTGTGGTATCTACTTACCGAGAAGATGACAGGGCATCAACATCGTATTAATACGGCAGCCTATCAGTTTATTGGTCGTTGTAATGGAACGCTTACCGTACAACAGGTATGGGATACACTGCTACTACATCAAAAAGATGATGCTCCTACACAAGATGAAGTGATCGAATTATTGGCAAGAGTGAACCAACAAGAACTGGTTCAATATAAGGACATTGCCGATACGGCAGGATTGTTTAAGCGGCGTAATAATCGCGTCAGCCAAAAACGCCAGTCTTACCTCAATCCATTTTCGATTAAGATGGCACTAGGCAATCCAGCGCCGTGGCTAAATAAACTAGACCACATTGCGCAGTTCATATTTCAGCCGATGACTCTATTGATTTGCTTATCACTCATCCTATTTGCAATGCTCATTGCAGGCAGCGAGTGGAGTGCTATTACGGCACAAGCCAGCCAGCACATGCTCACGCCGCGTTATTTAACCCTCAGTATCATTTGCTTCCCATTGATTAAAGCAATACATGAGTTAAGTCATGGCTTAGCTGTCAGACGCTGGGGTGGAGAAGTGCATGAATTTGGTATTTCATTATTGGTTTTTGTACCTGCTCCTTACGTTAATGCCTCAGCGGCAAATGCTTTTCCTTTACGTCATCAAAGAATAGTCGTCAGCGCGGCAGGCATTCTAACAGAAATGTCGATTGCTTCGATTGCGCTAATTCTTTGGCTGAATGTGCAGCCAGGGCTCATTAAAGATTTGGCTTTTGTCACCATGTTTATAGGTTCAGTTTCGACATTATTATTCAATGGTAACCCTTTATTACGCTTCGATGGTTATTATGTTTTATCTGATTTTTTAGACATCCCTAATTTATCAACACGCAGCAATCAGTATTGGAGTGAAAAATTCAGGAGCTTAATGACTACTACCTCTATTAGCAGTCAAGAAATAGTCCGTGGCGAAAAAATATGGCTCATCCTATACGCACCACTTTCCTTTGCTTATCGCCTTATTATTTCTTTTATTATTATTTTATGGCTAGGAGAAAAGTGGTTGTTACTAGGCGTACTGGCTACGCTTTATATGATATTCACATTACTCCTCCGCCCCGTGTTTAAAGGCGCAAGCCAACTGATGGCTAAAAGCACGCCTGGTGAGGAATTAAATCGTGTCCGCCGTAACATTACATTAGCTGGCATGAGTGTATTCATTTTATTCCTTATCGTTCCCCTTCCTTTTTCAACAGTCGCACCTGCTGTCGCATGGCTGCCAGAAAAAGCGCAAATCAGACCTCAAGAAGATGGTTTTATAAAAGCCTTACCTGTGATAAATGGACAACTTGTAAAAGCTGGTGACTTACTTGCCACCATTGAAAATCCAAAATTAAATAAAAAAAAAATGAACCTGCTGAGTAAACTCGATGGCTTACGTACCGATCAGTTCCAACTGTTAATTAGCAACCCAGCCAAAGCGCAAAATATTACACAAGAAATTATTAGTGCGGAAAGAGAACTCGCCTACATAGAAAAGAAAATCAGTGGCCTAACCATTAAAGCGCAAGTTGATGGCGAGTTAGTCATGCCAAAACAGAAAGACATCATTAACACTTATATTCATCGTGGTGAGAATGTTGGTTACATTTTCGAAGAAACACCCATCAAAGTAAGGGCTGTTGTTGCTGGAAAAGATGCTTACTTTGTCAGGAATATGACAAATAATGTCAATGTTTGGTTGGTGGAGTCCCCAAGAGAGAAATACCAAGTCCAAATGACCTTGGATATGCCATCAGCCACTCGTATTTTACCTAGTGCTTCGATGGGTGATAAAGCTGGCGGCACTTATGTTACTGATCCATCTGACAAACATGGCACCAAAGTTTTAGAGCCTGTTTTTTTATTCGACTTAACTTTACTAGACTCAAGCATGCAGCGTGTAGGTGGAACGGCTTATGTCAGATTTGAGCATGATGCAATGCCATTAGCAGAACAGCTTTATCGACGTGCGAACCAATTATTCTTAAAAAGTTTTAAGTCTTCAATATGATAACAAAATCAAAACCACCAATGCCTGGATTACTTTTCGGCATGTACCCAGAGCAAAAACTGTCGGCGAAGAAAAGTGCTTTTACTTTTAGCGCTCTAGGGTTACTGATTGAGCGGCTTACTGACCTTAAAAAGGGCAAAGCCATTCGTTTGGTTGAGAAGGTCCGTGTATTAGAGAAGCGTATTGCACCACTTAATACAGTCGCCCTCAATGCAGATTTACAAACATTACAAATAGCACTGCGAAAAGATGGCTTTATTGATTCACATATTGCTCAAGCTTTCGCACTCATTAACCAAGTGTATTTCAACACCATGAATGTAAGCTTATTTGATACGCAACTAACTGCCGCTTACTACCTGTTAAACAACCGTTTAACAGAAATGGCAACAGGCGAAGGTAAAACATTTTCCGTTGGATTGGCAGTAGCAACCGCAGCCATTAGCGGCGTACCTGTTCATGTGATTACGGCCAATGATTATTTAGCATCCCGTGATGCCAGCTTACTCCAGTCATTTTATCAAGCATTAGGCCTTACAGTAGATGCTGCCACCCATGGGCAAGACACGGCACGCCGTAAACAAGCTTACGCTTCTGACATTACTTACTGCACTGCAAAAGAACTCGTTTTTGATTATTTACGGGACAGCTTACATCGGCAAAAGGCACCGACTATTTGTCATAATGAATCAACGAACAACACAGCACCTTTAATGCTGCGAGGACTATGCATGGCCATCGTTGATGAAGCGGATAGCATTCTTATTGATGAAGCAAGTGTGCCCTTCATTCTGTCGCAAACAACGCAAAATAAGCAGAAAGATGACTATTACACCCGGTCACTGGACTTAGTAAAAAAACTAACAATCACACTAGATTTCACGCTAAATCAAGAGCGAATGCAAGCAGTGCTAACACCGTCTGGACAAGAACAGCTTGAAATAGCGGCTGCCACACTGCCTGCCGCTTGGCATAACCGCTTACACCGAGAAGAAGTGATTTGCCAAGCATTAGCTGCCCTCTATTTATACCACCGTGACCAACATTATTTGGTGAATCAAAATACGGTTTCTATCATTGATGCCACTACTGGACGTGTTGCAGAAGGTCGAACTTGGGCGCGCGGGTTACATCAACTGATAGAAATTAAGGAAGGTTGCCAGCTCAGTGCAAGCTTATCGACGATTGCACAAATCTCTTATCAGTGCTTTTTCCCTAGATACCTCCGACTAAGTGGTATTAGCGGCACACTATTAGAAGCACGTAATGAGTTATTTAACACCTATGGCCTACATGTTAGCAAAGTACCATTAAGATTAAACTGCCATCGAAAAACACTACCCGCTCGTTTATTTAGAAATAAACTTGAGTTGAGAGATGCATTGGTTGAGCACATCAGCGCTTTGCAATCAAAGAAACAGCCTGTGTTAATCGGAACAGAATCTGTAGTCGAGTCAGAGCTTCTAGCCATTGCGCTAAAGCAAGCCAATATTAAGCATAAGTTACTCAATGCGAAAAATGATAAAAACGAAGCTGAATTAGTAGCGGAAGCTGGGCAAGCAGCTGCAGTCACAATCACAACCAATATGGCTGGTCGTGGTACCGATATTAAATTAGCTAATGATATTAATGCGCTAGGGGGGCTCCATGTTATTAATTGTCAGGTCAATGTGTCTCGACGTGTGGACCGACAACTAATTGGTCGCGCTGCTCGCCAAGGGGACAATGGCAGCACAGAAGCTTGGCTATCTTTAAACAACAGTCTTCTATTGAAAAAATTACCATTGCGGGCAAGAGCATTAAGCAAAAACCATCTAAGCCGAATTCCTAGCTGTATGATTAAATTAATCATATTGATCGTACAAGTTTCCGAGGAAAAGCATCAAACCTTACTGCGAAAGCGTTTACTAGCGATGGATACTAGCTTAGAAGAAAATCTCTCATTTAGCGGAGTGCATTATGAATGATTTACAAGACGTCAGTAATTTACAAAACTTAGCACTAACCAAGGTTAATCATGACTTTAAAACAGTTCATGAGGATGTTAGTTGGAACGCCAGCAAAAAAGAAACCAAAGCGCCAACGCATGCTGAGAAACCAGACAACCAAGAAAGCGCTCAAACATTAACTGAAGCAAAGCTGATGATTGTTAGCGATGACTCAATTAACGCTGAAGTCATGCGTGATTACTTAATCACATTTGGTTATCGCAACATCATTTTAACGGATGAGATATTAGGTGCTTTTGACATCATTTTCCAAGAAGGTCCTGATGCAGTTTTATACGACAACACCATACTCACTGCATCTGATTTTAGCGTATTAGAGCAAATAAGAAACAACTCTAAAACACGTCTTATTCCTTTATTGATACTTACAAATGAAGCAGACCAAAGCGTCAAGTTAAAAGCCTTAGAGTTGGGCGTGGTGGAAGTGATTATTAAACCAGCCTTTGCAAATGAATTGTCGTTAAGATTGCGTAATATATTATCAATCAAAACATATCATGATTTGATTGCCAATTTTGATGGGGTAACTAAACTGCCAAATCGTGAAACGTTTGCAGTTGATGTAGACCTCTCATTGAAGTATGCACAGCGCTACAAGACAATTGGCGCTGTCTTACAAATTGGACTAACACGCTTTCAAAAAATTAATGCTGCGTATGGTATTTCCGTTGGTGATCAAGTGCTGAAAACAGTTGCATTAAGAATCAAAGAAGCGCTACGACAGACTGACGTCATTTCTAGAATCCATGATTTGGGTATTGAAACTACCATATCAAGATCTAGCAATGATGAATTCTCTCTACTCCTACCCACCATCGAAAAAGTGGATGATGCTGCGATTGTGAGCTTGAGATTACATGAAAATATTACCAAACCCTATTTAATCAATGGTCAAGAGTTACATCTTGATTGCAATGTCGGCATTGCTATTTTTCCTGATGACGGCGATAGAAAAGACCTGGTGTTACATAACGCAAGTGGAGCATTAGATCAAGCGAAGGAAAACAGTCAGGCCAACTACATTTTCTTTTCCAAAGAGTTGAACACTTTATCAACTTATCGCATCACCATGGAAAATAACCTTAGAAAGGCACTCGACCTCAAGCAATTCGAAATGTATTACCAGCCTAAAATATCATTAGCGACGAAAAAGATTGTTGGTGCGGAAGCACTTATACGCTGGCGCCATCCTACACTTGGCTTTATTAGCCCAGAAGAGTTCATTCCTATTGCGGAGGAGTCGGGAAATATCCTGGCATTAGGTCGTTGGATTATTAACACCGTTACCCAGCAAATTAGAGACTGGCAGTCCGATAGCTTAACCGTCCCCCGTGTCGCATTGAATGTTTCAGGCCTTCAGCTCAAACACTTTGACCTGTTATCCGAGGTGGAATCTGCATTAAATAAAGCAAATATTAACGCCAACCAAATTACGATTGAAATAACTGAAACCTCTGTTTTAGATAACACCCAAGAAATCGTCTCTGCCTTGAATGCATTAAAAGCATTAGGCGCAAAAGTATCCATTGATGATTTTGGTACTGGCTACTCCTCGTTAATTCAATTAAAACAACTACCCCTAGATGAAATTAAAATAGACCGTACGTTCATAATGGATGTTGGTCTAGAAAAAAACTCAGAAGCCATTATTCTAGCAACGCTGGCAATGGCACATAGTTTAAACTTCAATGTGGTCGCTGAAGGTGTCGAAACCGAGGAACAGTTTAACTTTCTACTTAATCACGGTTGTAACGAGTATCAAGGCTATTTATTCAGCCCAGCTGTTTCTGCTAAGGAATTCGGAGCATTAGTTGCTTAACCGATATCACCTCAACATTGATATAACCGCTGATAAAATTCAATTTAATCAATATTTTGCCGATATAACAATGGAAATAGATGAAAGTATATAAGGCGTAATCATGGCAGGCACAATTTCAAAAAGCCCAGTAGAGGTTTATAGTTCGATAGGCAGTATTCCTGCTATTCAATCTCACCTTAAAACACTGTGTGAGCGATTAGGAGATATTTCAGAAGGCTCGCTTGTCTTAACCAATACTAGCAATGAAAACAGCCTTAATATTATTGCGCAATGGCCTCAGGAGTATGAACTTAGTTCAGTAAAGAAAAATACACTAAATGCGGCCATCCAGAGAGCGAGCTCCGTAAAAATTGTGCCCGCAATTACCGCGCACGACAGCAAGCAAGGTTGCATTATCTCAACGCCTTTAATGTCTGATAATAAAATATTGGGGGTTATTGCACTATCAATCACGACATCTGACAACAAAACAACCACAGCAAGATTAATTGAATTAGAACAATCAGCATCTATATTTACATCGTTAATTTTATCTGACCTTGCTGCATCCAGGCCTGCTGATGCAAATAAACTACTACAGTTACAAACAACTTTCATCAAGCAAGATAACCTTAAAGATGCCGCAACTGCTTTTGTTAATGAATTAATGCAACTGCTTAAATTCAGCCGGGTGAGTATCGGTTTATTACATCATCAAATGATTGATGTAATCGCTATTTCTAATTATGCTGAATTCGGGCAATATCAACACGTAGTCTCATCATTAACTGCCGCAATGGAAGAAGCGGTAGATCAAGCAGAATCCATTGTATTTCCAGTGCTTATAGATGATAAACCGCGTGTGCATTTAGCGCATCAAACTTTGGCTAAGAAAACAGACAATGCTGCTTGCAGTGTGCCTTTAATCCACCAAGGAAAAATTATTGGCGCCTTATGTTTAGAACACGAATCAAAGTCAACAATGAACCGCGAATCCATCATTTGGTACGAACACATTGCCAACTTCATCGCGCCACTATTAATCTTAAAACAGGATGCTGAACGCTCATGGTTTAATCGCGCAATAGCATCCATGAAACAGCAATGGCAGCGCTTTACTACACAAGACAGTAACACCCCAAAAACAGCACTTGGTTTAGGTGTTTTAGCATTATTAGGCATGCTGATTCCAGTGACTTATCATGTTGGTGCGCGCGCCCATATTGAAGGAGCAACACAGCGAATTTTAGCTGCACCAGTGGAAGGCTTTATCAAACAAGCGTATGTAAGGCCTGGTGATACCGTCAAAAAAGGTGAAATACTCATTGAGCTTGCGGATCAAGACTTAATGCTAGAAAAAGAAAAGTGGGAAAGCGAAATCGTGCAGCAAGAAAATAACTTTAGTGCTGCCTTAGCGCGACAAGATAGAACGCAATATGCCGTTAGCCAAGCAAAGGCCACACAAGCCCGTGCAGAACTAAGCTTAATCAAACAAAAGCTTGAGCGCTCGGCCATCGTCGCACCTATTGATGGCATTGTGCTTCAAGGTGATTTAAGCCAGTCGCTTGGCGCACCAGTTGCCCTTGGTGACAGCTTAATGACCATTGCACCAATCAATCAATATCGCTTAATGATTGATATTGATGAACGCGACATCACAGCCATTCAAGTAAATAAGGATGGTTTATTAGCGCTTTCAGCACTACCAACACAAAGAATTCCCTTTACAATAGAACGCATAACACCTATGGCGATCGTAAAAGATGGCCGTAACACTTATGAGGTTGAAGCTAAGATACAAAAAACGAATATTTACTTACGACCAGGATTACAAGGTGTGGCCAAAATAGAAGCTGGAAAGCGCTCAATCATATGGAGCATCAGCCACCGTATTGTAAATTGGTTAAAACTGACCTTATGGAAATGGGGCGTATAAGCCCTCTATGTTAAGAATGGTAAAAATACAATTTATGCCAATAAAACACTTATTAAGTGCCCTAACTTTGTTATGTGTCGCAAGCACATCATCTTCAGCGCTTGCGGATCAGTCCTTTGGCTGTCTCATTGAGCCTTATCATGTTGCTGAAGTTGGTGCGCAAGTCGTCGGCATCATCGAATCCATTAAAGTCGAACGTGGCGAATCAGTCAAAAAAGGGCAAGTTATTGCCATATTAAAATCCAGTGTTGAACGTGCCTCAGTTGGCGCAGCAAACACACGCGCAAAAGCCAATGCTAATGTCAACGCATCAAAAGCCAATTACGAATTTGATCAGTCAAGAGTAGAAAGATCCAAATACTTACTCAGTAAAAAATTCATTTCTCAACAAGCTGTCGACCAAATAAAAACTGAAGCTGAGATTTCACATCAAAAATACATGCAAGCGATTGAGCAGCAAAAAAATGCAAAAAATGATTTGAATATTGCTGCCGCACAATTATCCCAACGTAGAATTCTCAGCCCATTTGATGGTGTTGTGACAGATCGCTACATTTCAACAGGAGAGCGTGTAGAAGACAAAGCGATTGTTCGTATTGCGCAAATCAATCGCTTACGCGTTCAGGTTGTGATACCTGTGTCATATTTTGGAAAAATAAATATCAATGATTCAGCAGCGATTACACCAGAGTTTCCAGATGCACCAACTGTCTCAGGACAGGTTTCACTCATTGATAAAGTTATCGATGCAGCGAGTAACACTTTCCGCGTCCAGCTGGAGTTGGATAATGCGGATTTAGCATTGCCCGCAGGATCGCGTTGCACCGCTGATTTTGGTGGTGACATAGAAACAAAAACACTTTAATGCCTGCACATTAACGATGATCACATCTGCCAACAGTCGAGAGCCATTACCTCCGCGCAAAAAAATGCTGATAGAAGCGCTCGAACATCGAATTTTATATTCTGCAGATGCAGGCGCACTATTACTCGACCATAGCGAAACAACACAAACGGCAGAAATAAGTATCATTGAAGCTGCAACATCAAACAACGTCAACACCACCAACCAGCTACACGAGCTAGTGTTTGTCGACACATCCATCCTAGACTACCAAGTGCTCGTTGATGACATTCTTGCACAGCAAGATGGCACAAAACAAATTGAAATCGTATTGTTGAATAACAACCAAGATGGCATTGCACAAATCAATGATGTATTGAGTACGTACGAAAATGTAAGCGCCCTCCATCTTATCGGTGATGGTGCAGAAGCGGAAATACGTCTAGGTGGTAGCTTTATCAATAGTGATTCCATTAACAATTACTATGCAGATGCCCTTGAAGCCATGGGTAGTTACTTAATAAATGATGCAGATATTTTAATTTATGGCTGTAACTTTGGTAGTGGTGCTGATGGCTTAAATGCCATTGAAGCCATCAGTAGCTTAACTGGTGCTGACGTTGCTGCTAGTAACAACAGAACTGGGCATACTAACGCAAATGCCGACTGGGATTTAGAAATCACCTACGGCACCATTAGCACCAATGTTGTCATCTCTGATTGGGGCCAACAAAACTGGTTTAGCGCACTGGCCACAACCACCTTTCAAGAAGGTGTTGGTGGATATACTGGCACGCAAGATACATGGGGGAGTGTTACCAACCCCGACACGAATTATGGTAATAACACATCCGTCGTCGCAGATGATAGTTCTGCAAGCAACGCAGCACTATTACGATTTGATGGTCTATTTGGCAATGGGGGCAGTCAAAGTCCTGCAGGTTCAACAATAGATAGTGTCACCCTATCTGTTTATGTCACAAACGCTGAACTCTCAGACCCGCCTGACTCCATTGACGTATACAAAATGAATGCCACATGGTCGGAAAATTCTACATACAATTCATTAACCAATGGCGTGCAAACAGATAATATTGAGGCGGGAAATACTTCATTACTCAACTTTAGTGTAGACACTTTGTTAGGCGGTGGCACGGGATGGAACAATCTAAGTAGCGCCGCGATCACGGCTACGGTACAAGCATGGGCTGATGGTGAAACTAACAACGGTTTCGCATTTATTTCGGACGAGTCTAATAACTGGACATTTAACGCATCAGAAAATGGCAGCACCAACTTACGTCCTTATCTTACCATCAACTATACCGTCAATGTTGCACCTGTCTTATCTGCAACAAGTGGCAATGCAAAATATGTTGAAAATGCAACGCCAATAGCCGTTGATAGCAGCATTACCGTATCAGATACAGATAACACTCAGTTGTCTAGCGCAGCGATTACGATTAGCAACAACTATGTCAATGGTGAGGATATACTTGCATTTACTAACCAGCTCGACATTACAGGTAGCTGGGATGCTGCATCAGGTACATTATCCTTAACAGGAGATAGCAGTGTAACTAACTACCAAACAGCTTTACAATCGATTACTTACAGCAACAATAGTGAATCACCAGATACATCAACCCGAACAGTTAGTTTCACTACTAATGATGGCTTTCTAGATAGCAATATTGCAACACGTGATATCACCGTCACACAAGTTAACGATGCCGGCACCTTCGGTGGCGATATTACTGACACGACCAATGAAGATACGGGGACTGCAGGTATTGTTACATTTACCAATGCAGCTGATGGCTTTACCACACCTAACTTCTCAATTAATACCGCAACAACCAATGGCACTGCTACCATTAATGCCGCAGGTGATTGGACTTACACACCATCAGCCAACTACAACGGTCCAGATACTTTCACTGTTCAAGTCACTGATGATGATGGCAATGTTGAAACACAGGTCATCTCGCTTAATGTCAGCAGGATTAATGATGCAGGGACTTTCGGTGGTGATGTTACTGACACGACGAATGAAGATACGATTACATCAGGTACTGTGACATTTACAGATGTAGCCGATGGTTACACTGGGAGTACCTTTGCTATCAATGCCGCAGCAACTAACGGCACTGCTACCATTAATGCCGCAGGTGATTGGACTTTTACACCAGATGCTAATGTCAACGGTGCAGATACTTTCACTGTTCAAGTCACTGATGATGATGGCAATGTCGAAACGCAGATCATTAGCATTACAGTAACCGCTGTTAACGATGCCGGCACCTTCGGTGGCGATATTACTGACACGACCAATGAAGATACGGGGACTGCAGGTATTGTTACATTTACCAATGCAGCTGATGGCTTTACCACACCTAACTTCTCAATTAATACCGCAACAACCAATGGCACTGCTACCATTAATGCCGCAGGTGATTGGACTTACACACCATCAGCCAACTACAACGGTCCAGATACTTTCACTGTTCAAGTCACTGATGATGATGGCAATGTTGAAACACAGGTCATCTCGCTTAATGTCAGCAGGATTAATGATGCGCCTGTAGCGGGTGGCACTTATCTCTATACGATTACTGACACTATCGCATCTGACATTTTCAGCAACCAAATAGGACTCCTTGTTGCATCAGATATTGACAACCCAACAAGCGCATTAACATGGAGCCTTTCCAGCGGAGCAGGTAATTATGGTAGCTTAAGTGTTGCGCCAAATGGTTCTTTTATTTACTCACCAAATACTGCCGCCATTAATGCATTAACTTTTAGCCAAAACCCAACTGATCAGTTTGTTGTCACCGTCACTGACCCAAATGGCGCCACAGATACCAGAACAATTCGCATTCAATTGGTAGGGGCTGATGACTTTATTGGTTCAACTGATCCAACCAATCCAGTCGACCCAACCGACCCAATAAACCTGGGGCCGGATGACGAAGCCAATAAAAGTAATATAACCCCAGAAATTTTATTCTTCAATGAGGATATAAAGGGGCTATATCAACAAATAAAAACAATTAAAACACCCGAAATACAAAAAATAAGCATAGACGGTACGGTTAACAGTAATGTTAGCACTACTAGTATTACTTCCAAAAAAACTGAAATGGCGCCAACAAATAGCAAATTAAGCCACGCAATATTCAATGTTGCTTATGAGAATATAATTTATCAATTAGTACAAACAAATTACATTGAACCCGGACTAGAAGCAACAGAGGTTAATTTCCAGCAAGTGCAATTTGATAGTGATCATACCCAATTTAGGATGGTGAGCAATAACAATCATGTTGTAAAAATGTCCGGTATTGCTGTAACAGCAAGTGCGGTTTGGTGGGCACTACGTGCAACTGGATTACTTGCTAGCGTCATGACGTCTCTGCCAGCATGGCGCCAAGTCGACTTACTATCACTACTCCCAGAAGATGAAAGCTTAATGCCTAATGATGCAACCGCTGATGATTTTCCTAATATAGAAAACAACAGTTTGTTCTAATGCAAAAAAAATCAATTTTCTACCTTAGCATTATTGCTCGACTCAGCTTAGGCTTAGTTGCGATGGTCCTGAGCATATTTCTCACTGCCGATATCATTTTTGACATTATTCCGAATGAAGAAAAGATTAACCAAACGAATAGAGAACATCTTGCCGAAGGGCTAGCAATACAATTGGTTGGCTTGCTTGAACCTAGTAACAATCAAGTCTTAACGCTTAATAACACGATACAAGAAATATCAAACAGACACCCTGAAATAAACTCAATAGGCATTCGGAAATTTGATGGCTGGTTACAATATAAAACAGATAATCACAATCAATATTGGAAGCTAAACAAAGGGGATCAAGCCACTCCTGAAAACTTCCGCGTACCAATTTACTTAGCTGAGTCACAATGGGGAAGTATCGAGATTAGTTTCAAAACGAGCAAAGCAGAAAACCTACTCGACTGGTTAATTCAGTCAAAAGTGTTGTGGTTAGCGGCTCTTACTGCATTAACAACAGGCCTCATTTACATTTACTTAGGCCGTGTTTTGCATTACTTAGACCCATCAAAAGCCGTACCAAGTCGCGTACATGAAGCGTTTGATATTATTGATGACGGCATCCTAGTGCTTGATAAAAGAGGTCAAATCGCACTTGCTAACAAAGCCTTCATATCTCTAACCGGTACTGATAACAAATCACTATATGGGAAAAACATCTCAGACATTGACATTATCAAGCCAATGTTAAAAATCACTCCGAAAGAGAACATACCATGGGATGCGTCATCAAACAACACCGCCTTGGCGGATGTTCATATTAGTACTGTTAATAAAGACAATACCACCACGTCGCTTCTCGTTTCTAGCGCTTCAATTTTCGATGATACAGAAAAAGCCAGAGGCTTTTTAGTTACTTTCAAAAACATTACAGAGCTATATAAAATCAATCAAAAACTGAATCAGACACTTGATGAATTACATAACTCACGTGAAGAACTAGAAGCCAACAATCATCAGCTACAAGAAATGGCATATCGAGATCCGCTCACTGGCTGCCTCAATCGTCGCGCCTTTTTCCAGCAAGCTGGGGATGTCTATTTGGATGCATTACAAGGTAATCGAGAGTTGTTCTGTATTATGGCCGACATTGACTTCTTTAAATCATTTAACGACATCTATGGTCACTATGTCGGCGATCAAGTTATCCAAATTGTTGCCAAGATATTTCAGACCTGCTTACGCCCTAATGATCTTATTTGTCGTTATGGCGGTGAAGAGTTCTGCCTTTTACTCAGAGGTCTTACTTATGATGAAGTCAGCGAAGTCTGTGAGCGCATACGGTCAACGATTGAGGAAACTGCTAACCAATCTATTCGCACAGCCAAAATCAAACCAGTCACCATTAGTTTTGGTGTTGCTTCAATTAATTCCGGTGCTAACTCAATAGAAAACCTCATTGAATATGCCGATAGCGCCTTATATATTTCAAAAAAATCTGGTAGGAATAAAGTCACACACTGGGCAAGCACATTACATAATTAACACGACTCTTTGAAAATGGTTTGGGGCATTAAAGAACCTAATATCATACTGCCGATACTCACTACTAGCCCTAAGAGTTGTCCTGGGATTAAAATCTCATCGCCAAATAAAAAGTCAATACCAATCCAACTACCAATACCTGCAACGATAGCCAACAAAGCGCCTTGGCTAGTTGCCTTTCGCCAAAAAGCACCAAAAACCAATGGGACAAAAGCACCTGCTAAAGTCACTTTATAAGCCGACTCTACCATCCCAAAAATAGAAAGTTTTGAATTTAGCGCATACACTAAAACACAAAAAGAAAATCCAACTAAGCTTAAACGCATGACTTTTAACATGTCTTTATCAGTCAGATTAGGCATAAACCCCTTAACAAAATTTTCTGCAAACGTAACTGAAGGTGCCAGTAATGTTGCTGATGATGTGCTCATGATGGCTGAAATAACGGCACCAAAGAAGATGACTTGTGCCAGTAATGGTGTGTACTGCAACACTAATGCTGGCAATACGCGCTGTGAATCACTTTCTGCCAACCCCCCAAAAACAGTTGGGTCAATCATGGTCGCGGCATAAGCAATAAACATCGGAATGAAGGAAACACAGAAATATAGCGTTGCGCCAATCAATGAACCCCACAAAGCTACCTTTGCACTCTTGGCTGAAGTAATGCGTTGAAATACATCTTGTTGTGGAATCGAACCCAGCATCATCGTCATCCAGCCACCAATAAAAGTGACATAAACCCAAATGTCTGCATTTTCTGGGAAAAAAGTCAGCTTACCTTCAGCCTCAGCCTTAGCAATCACTGGCGCGATGCCACCTGTCATACCCGCCACAATATTAGCGATGTAAAGCAAGCCACCGATAATGACAATCATCTGTACAAAATCGAGTATTGCGATAGCTCGCATTCCGCCTAAAGTCGTGTAGGTTAATACAATGATTATCCCAACCAACATACCAAGGGGTTGACTCAATGCCCCATGGGTAACGATATTAAAAATAAGTCCCATCGCTGAAATCTGTGCAGCCACCCAACCCAAATAGGAAATAACAATCGCAATGGTTGTTAATAACTCTACCGTACGGTTATAGCGTATACGGTAAAAATCTCCCAAGGTAATAATGTTTAACTTGTAAAGTTTGGTTGAAAAAAATAATCCCGAAATAATCAAACACATACTCGCACCAAATGGATCAGCTGCAAGCCCATTAAAACCTTCTTGTACAAAGGTCGCAGACACACCAAACAACACCTCTGCGCCAAACCAAGTAGCAAAGACAGTGGCGATAACAATCGGCAATGGCAAATTTCGACTGGCTACTGCATAGTCTTTCACATTATGGACGCGCTTCGCAGCTAATAATCCAATTGCCACAGACACCATCATATAAGCAATAACAAACCAAATCAGCACGACAAATCCTTTAAAAATCATGGAACAATATAAGCGGCTAAATTATTTCATAAATATATTGTCAAATCTACGTATATATACGTAACATAATTTTTTTTTATTGTATAATGCACGCCTCAACGCGCCCGTAGCTCAGCTGGATAGAGTACTTGGCTACGAACCAAGGGGTCAGGGGTTCGAATCCCTTCGGGCGCACCAAATAAAACAAAGGCTTACAGTTTAACCACTGTGAGCCTTTTGTTTTCATTTATTCAAAGGCTTATACAAAGGCTTATACACTTTTTTCATAGTAAACAATTAAAGTTTGTTTGCAGGCGTCAACCGAACTTATTATTTAACCTATTGTTTTTATCTATATTTACAATGTATGAATTATTAGTTACCCCCATAGTTACCCCAATAAAATCTATGTAATCAATATTTACCAATCATTTTTTAAAATCTATTCTGTTGCGACATTTTGGAAAAGCACAAACTTTTATTATTACTTGTTTGGCACTCTTAAGCCACCACCCCTTTTTTTAGACAGTACAGTTTATGTGGGTTTTTTATCTCTATTTCGTATCTGGCTAAGCACTATTATTAGGGGTAGTTAGTTTTACCCCTCCCGCCCCTAGTGATGGTTTTATTAAACCTTAATGTCATCCATAGTTTATGAATTAGAACGCCCCATACAGCCTTAAATGCATTCTGGTGTGGGTTATCCCTAGCAATATACTCCCCGTAAGTTAAACAAAGGTATACTTACACCCACCAGCATCAAAAACTTGCTCATTGATACAAATTAACATACTTTTTAAAAAAATTAGGCTTCTGCTAACTAAGCTACTTTTACTTTACCCCTCAAACTGAATAAGAACATAACCATGAAAACAATACTTGCTACTCTACTCCTAACCTTACCCACACTTGCTGTTGCTATAGATTTAGACGGTTATTACATTACGGCGAAAGGCGGTGCATCTAAAACAATGGATACAGGGACGACGAGTTTTATTAATAATAATGGGGCTCTTATTACTTTACAAAATGAAGATTTAGGCACAGGCAGTGCGTTTGGGTTCAGTGTCGGTAAATACCTAACCGATAGCTTTAGATTAGAACTGGAAGCCATTAAAAGAACGGGTTATGAATATGATGCTGGTATTAGTACCGCTTTCCTTACTACCTTCACTGAAAAAGCAAAAATTCAAACAGAGGCTCTATTTATCAATGGCTTTTATGACTTCCAACCTTTTTCTATCCGTAACACCGCTATCACGCCTTATCTAGGTGGTGGCGTGGGTATTTCAAGAAATAAAATGGGGACAACTGTGGAACATAATAATGGGCTTGCTAATGGCACGACTTTTAATAGCAATACCATTAATCAGTTTGCCTATAAACTCTCGGCAGGGACTTTAGTTAGCTTAACCGAGCAGCTGTCTTTAGATGTGAATTACCAGTATGTTAATTTAGGAGCATTTAAAGGGGGTACTGAACGAAGTCAAGATGGAGCTTTTGCTAATGACCTGCAAAAACCATTTAACGGTGGTGAAATCGAATCCCAAGAAATCATGTTCGGACTGCAATATAAGTTTAATTAGTGAGTATGAAGAAGCATCCATAAAATAACCTTCCTTAACATACCAACCTTATATTCAAGACCTGCATGAAAGTGTGGGTCTTTTATGTCTATTTTGTATCTGGCTAGGTACTATTATTAAGGTGGTTAGTTTTACCCCTCCAGCCCCTAGTGAGGGTTTTATTAAACCTTAATGTCATCCATAGTTTAAGAATTAAAACGCCCCAAACAGCCTTAAATGGATACTGGTGTTGGTATAGTCAACATCCTTAGTAACACACCCCCCCGTGAGTTAAAGAAAGTCTTTCCCATATAAATTGAGTTGATATATATTGGTAATAACTTAAATTATGACGATAAATTTATACACAAGTTAATCAAATAAATAAAAGCTGGATTCTGGATATCTCACTCAAGTTATTGGAAATATATGACTGAAGAAACTGAAAAGACAAAACTTCCTGAAAAGATTGAAGTGGTTGATGAGTTCACGGGTAAAACGCTTCGATTTGAAAGAAATTCATTAATGGTCCTTGGATGTGGGCTTCCAAGTGCAAGTATCGCAATAAATGACTGTTATCTAACTCAAAATATCGATGGAGCAGCAATTGCAATTGAAGGCGATGCAAAGTGTTCAGCCTACCTTTTAAAAGAATTTCATCTACCTCCGGAGTATGTAATAAATGAAGTACATATAACGCTTATATTAAATGAACGTTCTGACACTCAGGAATTTAACACTTTTAAACAGTATCTTGACCAATATGATATAAAACTACAAAAGCCCCTTTGGGGGTGCAGATATTGATTTAAAGGTGCTTAAAAAATGCATTCAAAGAAACAAAGTCTTTCGATTAAATTTCGAAACATATGAACCTTTGCAAATGTCCATACCTATTGATGGTAATTTATTTAATCATTTAATATCTGAAATCAATAACAAGAATGCTCCGAAATTCTCTTTTGACCTGGCATTTGCAAACTCATACAAACTTACCAGCTATCATAAAGAACATCACTTATCGAGAGAGTACCTGTACCTAACTATGCCAGAAGAAGAATATTCTTCTTCAATTTTAGGTCTTGCATCAATCGGGGTAATCTATTCTGGTCGTAAAAAAGAGTTGGATTTCAAATATCCAACTGATGCTGAAAAAATGTTCGTAAAAAGAGCAAAGAATGATTCTGAGGTATTCCATAGAATTGATGAAACGACTGATAACACGAATCAAAAGATGCTCCTTCATTTGCAAGAACTAAATAAAAAAGCGACTAATTTACATCAAGTTGTTGTGTTGGGTTTAATTATCATAAGCATATTAATATTTTTTAATTAATAGGAAAGCTTATGAAAAAACTAATTGGAGTCTTAGTTCTTGGGTTAATGCTGAGTATGGCGGTCCATGCTGACCAGTTTGATGATGCTTTGGAAGTTTATAGTAAGGGGAGCTATAAGCAGGCTTACAAATCATTTCTACTACTTGCTAAACAAGGCGATGTGAGAGCGCAAGAAAGCCTTGGAGATATGTATCGAAAAGGTATAGGTGTTCCATAGGGCTTTAAACGAGCTATTAGCTGGTATAGAAAGCTGCAGAGCAAGGCGAATGTGGTGCGCAATTTGACCTTGGTGTTATGTATGAAAATGGTATGGGAGTAATACAAAACTTTATACTAGCCCACATGTGGTTCAACTTGGCAGCTACCAATAACGCTCTTGGTGCTGTGGTAATGAGAGATGAAATTTTATTTAAAAAAATGACTCTCTCCCAAATTGCAGAAGCGCAGAAGTTGGCTAGAGAGTGCCAAGCGCGAAATTACAAGAATTGTGATTAGTGCACGAATGATTGTCACTGATTTACGTATAATCTTTAATAACACTAAGTTCAATTTATGAAATATTTGGTCAAATATAAAAGGAAAATTGTATGAAACTTTTTTACACAGCATGGTTAACACCTGCCGCAATTATTGCTGCAACAATCCTATATTTATATGCAGACAGGCATGAAGTTATGGTTATGCCAATTATTAGTACCCAGAATTTGCATATTCTTTTAGTAACGAATAAATGGAATGGAGTTACTTGCATTACCACAATTAGGGGAAAGGAAGGCGCTGATGTATTAACCAGGCACTTTCCGAAATTCCCACTTTGCATGCCTGACGGAAGACCCATGCTTTTTTAGGTTTTTCTATGAGTCGAAACTTATCTGCACTATTGTTTCTTTTTATTTTCATCCTTGTAGGATGTGGTAAGCCAAATAGTAAACAATTAGAACTAGACTCTTGTATTTCTCAAGCAGTAAGCCTTTTTTCTAGAGATAAACCCGTTGATAGAGCGTGGCATGTGGTTGGATGCATGGAATCAAAAGGTTATAAATCCAAATTTAGTGAGACTGTCTGCAAAAACTATGAAGGTTTTCAGTAGAATTTGGTCTTAACCAGACACTCTAGCCTAAATTAAATGTTAAGTAACAATGTTATTAATATTCAATGCACGATCAAGTAGGCGTTGTTTTTTCATTGAAATGAA
>JBLIIL010000022.1:0-28527 GCA_047634755.1 Methylophilaceae bacterium | reverse complement strand
CCCGTCCAGCCTGTTAAGAACATAAAGAGCTTTTCACGTGCTTCTGTTAAATCAGGCGCGTGTATAGCGCGTAGCTCAGTCACTTCCTCTGAACTGTCCATCATGTCGTAAAACGTTTCTACCAGCAGGCGTATATTCTCGATACCAGATTCATCACCACCTAATAGCTCATATAAGGTTGATTTATCCGACCCTGCATCTTCAATCTTATCTAACATTATTTGCCTTGTGTTATTACTAAACTAGCTACTTTTGTCGCTTTCACACGTGCTTCTGTCACATCATCTGCTGTTGCTAATGCCACACCCATACGGCGGCGCACAAAGGCCTCAGGCTTACCAAATAAACGCAAATCGCTATCAGGGATAGCAAGCGCAGCTTCTATGCCTGCATAGCTCAGGCTCTTACTATCAACATCGCCATAAATAACTGCGCTAGCACCTGGCTTCGTTAACACCACATCGACAGGCAACCCCAAGATTGCACGTGCATGCAGCTCGAACTCATTAAGGCGTTGGCTGCACATGGTCACCATCCCCGTATCATGCGGGCGTGGACTCACTTCTGAGAACCAGACTTGATCGCCTTTCACAAACAGCTCTACACCAAACAAGCCTAGGCCACCTAAAGCATCCGTGATTGATTTGGCCACTTGTTGTGCCGCTTCAAGCGCCGCTGCGGTCATGGCTTGTGGTTGCCAACTTTCAACATAATCGCCTCGCTCTTGTCGGTGACCAATCGGATCGCAGTAGTAGGTTTGTACTTCGCGAGCTTTGTTGTTGGCGCGTACGGTTAATAAGGTAATCTCAAAATCAAAATCAATTTGTCCTTCTACAATCACCACGCCTTGATCAACACGGCCGCCTGATGCTGCATAATTCCATGCTGTCTTCACTTCGCTGGCTTGCGTAATGCGTGACTGCCCCTTGCCTGAAGACGACATCGTTGGTTTAATAAAGCAAGGGTAGCCAATACCTGCATCAATACTGGCTGCTAGCTCTGCTTCACTTCGTGCAAACGCATAAGGCGATGTTGGCAGCTTGAGTGTTTCTGCCGCTAAACACCGTATGCCTTCACGGTTCATGGTGAGCTGTACCGCTTTGACGGTTGGGATGACTTTAGAAACACCAGCTTGATCAATCTCCGCCAAGGCGTCCGTATTGAGCGCCTCAATTTCTGGCACGATTAGATGAGGACGTTCTTTTTCAATTAATGCTTTTAATGCCTCACCATCAGTCATGTCGATTGTATAAGCCCGATGTGCCACTTGATGGCCTGGTGCATTCTCATATCGATCGACAGCAATCACTTCTACACCTAAACGTTGTAATGCAATGATGACTTCCTTACCCAGCTCGCCACTGCCTAACAGCATGACTTTGGTTGCGGAAGGGGATAAAGGTGTGCCTAAAGTGACAGATTTTGCCATGAAAAACTCCAGTCTTTGATGACCAGAATGATACCACGATGCATAAAGATGCTAAACGCTGATACCGTGTTTTTCCATGCGATAGCGCATTTTCATCCGCGTGATGCCTAAGTGACGTGCCGCTTTAGAAACATTTTTGTGTGTCATCTCTAAAGCCGCAATCAGCATGTTCTTTTCTACCGTATCCAATGTGGGCGAAGCGTTGTTTTCTGCAGCTTGATTAACCACATCGACACCGTTAGTTGATAAACCATTAGCGCTTACTCCATCGAGTTTTGGTAAGGCAATATCACTTGCGCTAATATTAGCCTGATTACTTAATAAAACAGCTCGACTAATTTGATGCCTTAATTCACGTACATTGCCTGGCCATGGATACGTTTGAATCGCCTCCAGCGCACTTAAACTGAATTCGTGTTCAGTTAACCCATAACGTCGCTCAGTAAGACGCATAAAGTGTTTAGCCAACTGCACAGCATCACGCTCACGTTCTCGTAATGGTGGCATGTAAAGGCTAATCACATTTAATCTAAAGTATAAGTCTGAGCGGAACTGCCCTGCCATTGACATCGCATGCAAGTCTCGATTAGTTGCCGCAACAATTCTCGCTGGCACATGCCTTTCTTTAGTAGAGCCGAGACGCCGCACTCTGCGCCGTTCTAATACATTGAGCAGTTTGGCTTGTAGCGGCAATGGTATTTCACCTATTTCATCCAAAAATAGCGTCCCTCTTTCAGCGGCTTCAATCAACCCAGGACGACTACCAACGGCATTGGTAAAAGCACCTTTCTCATGCCCAAACAATTCACTTTCAATCAACTCTGTGGGAAAGGAAGCACAGTCAACATGTATAAAAGGTTTGTCTTTTTGTACACAGATCGCATGCAGCATCCTTGCTGCAACATCTTTACCCGCACCTGTTTCACCTGTAATCAATACCGTGGGGGGAATGGCATCGACCAAATGTCCGAGCTGCCCAATACGCTCCACCTGCATACGCACACTTTGCATAGCGGGGCTTTCACCAAGCAGATTGGCGCCCTCACTATTATGTGTATTACGTTGTTTTGAATTATCTAAACTGGCTTGCAATTCAAAGGTTTTTTCATTCTTTTGAATCACTATCAACAGTTCATCTAGGTCAATTGGTTTTTTAAGATAATCATCAGCGCCCAGCTTAATCGCTTGCACAGCATCACTCACCTCGCCATAAGCCGTCATGACAATCACTTTCACATCCTTATCAACGAAATCAGCAATTAAATCTAAACCGTTACCATCTGGCAACCGCATATCAAGTAAGACAAGGTCTGGCAAGAACTGTTTAGCCAGCGCACGTGCATCGGTTAAGTTCGCTGCACATTCACAATCATAGCCCGCCTTTTTTAAATGCTTGGCTACGGCACGCGCAAACAGTTCTTCATCTTCAATAACAAGCACCTTATTATTGCTTGCCTGATTAAAGTCTTGAATCGTTGTTTGCGCTGCCATAGTCAATTAAAGCTCTCTACTATTATCTATCAGTAATTATTTTCTACCGCCAAATTCATAACGTGCACCAATCCAACCAGCACGTGGTGCGCCAGGCATTAACATCATTGATGGCTCATCATCTCCGGCAAAAGCACCACCTTCAAACCAGTTTTCACCCAGCATGCCACCAGATGCGTATTGTTTATCAAAGATATTGGTTGCCTTAGCAAATACTTGCCATCCAGAATTGCCAAATTGATAACGTGTGTCTAAGTTAAACACCGTATAGCCACTGACTTTACCGTCTTCTTGAACAAAGTCATCGTTACCAGTGCCGCCTTGATGGTCATTATTTTCATTACCACGCACATAGACATCCGAGAATGTATTGATTGTCGTACCAATCGACCAATTATGCGTTGCTTGATAGGCTAAGCGGAGCTTCAACGCATGCTCAGGAATATTAGCTAAACGGTCACCTTTACGCACTTGAATTCTATTTCCAACATTAGTTGAGTTAACTTCCGTTGTTAATTCAATTGGCGTCTGGTAAGTGGCGTTAACAAGGCTATACCCAGCATTCCAGCTAAGTCGATTAATCGTGCCTGTTAAACCAAAATCTAGACCTTGACGACGGGTTTTACCTACATTATCAAAATAACCCATGCCATTTGTAGCGCTAGTTGCAATAAATTGAATGTCGTCGTGGTTGATTGTTCTATAGGCTGCAGCAGTCCAACCAATGTTTTTTGTTATCTGTCCACGCGCACCCACTTCAAACGTTTTAGCAACGACTTTCTCTAGTGGCGGATCTCCCGCCATCGCATTTGGTAATTTACATGGCAAATCTGGGTTAGCACAACCTAACTCCATCGATGTTGGCGCACGCATGCCCTCATTATATGAACCATACAATGTCAACGATTTAACTGGGTTATAAGTCACACCAATCGCTGGGTTGAAACGGTTAAATGTATGATCGCCATCAAGCGTTTCGTCCTGTGGGCCATTTGGCGTCGCCACAATAGAAGTCCCTGTTGGATTCAGCTTATCCGTATTTTTAACCTTAACGCGGTTCCAACGACCTGATAAAGTCACACCCCATTGGTCGTTAAGCGTGATTGTATCGGTTGCAAATACGCCCCAACTTTTTGTTTTTCCTTTTAAATCAACTGCGGCCTCATCACTTGCAACGCCGACACCCTCAATACCTCGTGTTGCATTCACCAAGCCAAATTCAGTCGACTGTTGAAAGTCAATTTTTGATTCGTCATAACCAACGCCTGCAATAAACTGATTCTCTTTACCAAATAACGGCTGACTAAATGCTAATTGCGCATTAAAACCATAGCCTTTTTGATCGGTTTCACTTCTATTAAGTGCGCCACTACAAGCTTGCTCAGCATCATCGTCATCCGCACCAACAGTACAGCCAGCTAAAAATACATTTAAATCATCGGCATCTTCATCAAAGGCCCCATCCTCATTAAAATCGTCATTCACATCTCCATTTAATGTTTTTCTTTTTGACTTACGGTGATAAACGTTACCACTCATTTCAACATCATCATTAAACCAATGGCTACCATTTAAGTTAAAGAATGACAATGTATTTTCAGTTTGATCTGGACGTGTATTAATAGATTCACGTCCAAACTGGTCCATAAGCTCTTTTTGAATAAGCCCATTGCCGATCATGTCATTATCAGCTCCAGTATAACTAAGCTCTAATCGACTTGACTCATTTTCCCAACCTATTTTACTGAATATTTGTTTAACCCTTGTTGGCGAATAGTCTCGCCATCCATCTTCATCAAAATAATTACCTGATATAAAGAAATCAACAGAACCATCTTGTGAAACGCCACCAAACTCACCTAAGACATTCTTGCGGCCCCATGACCCACTACTCATCTCGATTGCACCACCTTGATGTGTACGACCATTTTTAGTGATGACGGATAGTGAGCCACCCAATGTATTTAAACCAAATACTGGGTTTGATCCCGGAATAAGGTTCATACCAGCAATCGCATTAACCGGAATCAAATCCCAATTCACGGCATCACCAAAAGGCTCATTCACACGAACACCATCTTGGAATACTGATAAACCTTGCGGTGTGCCCAATAATGGAGATGCTGTAAATCCGCGAAATAGAATATCAGGTTGGTAAGGATTATTTTGTGTTTCGTTGATTGAAACACCTGTCATATTGTTATTCATAAAGTCAGCAATAGTCGTGCTTTTTTGCTGCTCTAAGTCTTCAGATTTAATCGTTTGTACCGCAGCTGGAATGCGCTCTACAGGCAGCCCAACACCTTGAAGTGGTGTAGTACTAATCACTTCCACTTCATCGAGTTCAATCGTGCTTTCTGCCGCAATAGAAGGCATTCCATAAACAGATAACACCGCCAATGCGATGAGTTTTGATTTAAATAGTTTCCGCATGTAACTTCTCCTTTAAAAATTCAATACAATTGTGCTGCTTTTATTATCTATATTGAACTGCAAGATACATTCCAACTTTAGATATTACAAAAATTACTTAATAATCAAGAAGAAAGAATCTACTCAGAATAAGATTAGGCTATTTTAGGCTATAAATTGGTTGTATACAACCGCCCTATATGGATAATAACAACCAAATATTCCAAGTCATTATCATGAAAACGCAATGCGAATGTACTGCGCTTATGTTATTGCCGACTCCCAACGTACTGTTAAGCCCATTTCTTGGCTTTCTGCTTGCATCTCAGCATCAACCCCGATATCAGGAATAATAACCAAGCTTTCATCCATGAAAATGAGGGGCATTTGCGAGCGTAACCAAGGTGGAACTTCACTAGATTGCATGATGGCTTTCAAACTACGTCTAGGTCGACCGAGTACAGGTCTAAAGAATTCCCCGCCTTCTCTATTTTTAATGCGTAACTTAATATCGCTACCACCACGTTGGTAGGCAAAGCCCTCACCTTTTTTCTTCGTGAAAATTAGCTTTGATCCGTTAGGTAAAACAACAACCTCCTCACCCAGCCAAAGCAAGTTAATAGGCCCCAACTCTTCAGGCTCATCAACTAAGTATGCCCGTTTCTGATAACGCATCACATACAAGTTATTCGCCACTTTAACTTTAATAGATGCATCTGTTTTTTCAGACTGAAGCTGTTGTAGTATTTGCGTTAACAATGCAGCACTGGGTGTTTTTAGCTGATTGTTAGTAAGCCAAAAACGAATGACATTTCCCTGTCTTGCCTTGCTCAATAATGCAAGCTGGTTTAGTTGCATAGCGCCATATTGTTGTGTAATATCAAAAACGCGCTCAGCATCAATTGCAGCCAAGTCATTCAACATCTCACTCGCTGCTGCCATATGCGTAGCCGAGCGTGCTAGTGTCTTGGTGATGCTCGTGTAGCGTTGACTGAAAGTAGGGATTAGCTCATGCCGTATAAAGTTACGATCATATGCCGTATCAGCATTGCTTTCATCATCAATCCACTGCAAACCATGATATTCAGCATAAGCTTCTAAATCAGTACGTGAACAATGCAGAAAAGGTCTTATTAACCGACGTGCCATATCAACTTTCGCCATACCAGAAAGCCCTTTAACCCCTGCGCCTCTTGCCAATTGCAACAATAAGGTTTCAGCCTGATCATCTTGATGATGACCTAAACAGATAAAGTCTGCAACTGATGTATTGAGCGCTTGGTAACGAGCATCTCTTGCCGCTGCTTCCATACCTAAACCACTACTAGTATCAACAGTTACTTGATAATATTGAAATGGCACTCCTAAATCAGCACAAGACTTTTCACAGGAACTAACCCAATCAACCGCATTACTACTCAGCCCGTGATTAATGTGCATAGCACTTAAATAAAAGGGGATTTCGCTTGTTAATTGGTGTAATGCATGAAGCAGCACGGTGGAATCAAGACCTCCGCTGTATGCTACCAGCAGCGATGCTCTTGCTAAATGATGTTGTTGAAAAAAGCTTTTAATAAAAAGCCTAAGGTGATTTAAAAGTGAGGCGTGCTTTTTTGTTGCCAAGTTATTTTTTGACAGTTTCTTTGAACTTGCCATAACTCATCAAACGCTCATACCTTGTTTCCAAGAGTTTTTCTGTTGTTGTTTTCTGCAAAGTAGTCAGGTTCGTTTTAATCGCCTTTTTAACGCTTGCCATCATGGCATCTTGATCGCGATGCGCACCACCTAATGGTTCTGGAATAATTTGATCTACCAAGCCTAGACCTTTAAGTCTTCCTGCAGTAATCCCTAATGTCTCTGCCGCTTCTGGTGCTTTACTGGCACTTTTCCATAAGATTGACGCGCAACCTTCTGGAGAGATTACTGAATAGATCGAATGTTGCAATATTAGCAACTGATCAACAACACCTAAAGCCAATGCACCACCTGAACCGCCTTCGCCAATAACAACGCCAACGACCGGCGTTTTAAGCCCAGCCATCACAAATAAGTTTCTAGCAATCGCTTCTGATTGACCACGCTCCTCTGCACCAATACCAGGGTAAGCACCCGGTGTATCAATGAGCGTCACAATTGGCAGCTTAAACTTCTCTGCTAATCTAAATAAGCGTAAAGCTTTGCGATATCCTTCTGGTCTTGGCATGCCAAAATTACGATACTGACGGGCCTTTACATCACGGCCCTTTTGTTGGCCAATCACCATCACTGGCATACCATCTAAACGCGCAATACCACCGACAATTGCAGGATCATCTGCATAGGCTCGATCACCATGAAGCTCTTCAAAATCGGTAAATATATTTCTAATATAATCAAGTGTATAAGGCCGCTGCGGATGTCGCGCTACCTGCAAAATCTGCCATGCATCTAAATTTTTGTAAGTTTCAACAAGCAACTGATGATTCTTCTTCTCTAATTGCGCCACTTCTTTTGCAACATCTAAGTCATCATGTTCATCATGTACAGCCTGCAAAGATTCAATGCGCTTTTCTAGCTCTGCAATCGGCTGTTCAAAATCCAAATACGTCAGTTTTGACCCTGTTACTTTTTTCTCAATCATATGTGCAACTCAATATAAAATTCTATGTTTTCAATAACGCTAATTATAAAGGATTTTTACGTTATCTTTCGACAACCAAGTTTCTAAATGGTGAATCAAATCATCTTGCAATTCAACTTGCCAACTTTCACCTAGCATCAAGTCTACTTGACTGCTGGCATTGTGATATTCAATTTTAACAGGACATACGCTCTTGTCTGTGCTTTCACCTTTTCGATACGGCTGTAATATTGTTGTTAATTTGGCCGCATCAGACTGACCATTACAAGCGATTTTGAGCATACTTGCATAAGCGCTTCTAGCCATCGGTAAATTAAATAATTTATTAGCACTAACCCGATTGCCGCCTGAAAAATCATCATGGCTAATGCGGCCTTCTATCACTAATACTTGGTCTTCTTTAATGAGGTGTCCATGCTTCGCCAACAAATCTCCACCAACCACGACATCAACACGTGCAACTGCATCATCTAACGTCACAATCGCCATCTTACCGCGCTGTGTCATCCGGATACGCACACCCATGACCACACCAGCAATCCGTTTAGGCTGTTTTTGTGGTGCAATATCAGCCAATGTGCCATGTACAAACTGTGCAATTTCAGCTTTACTTTCCGTATAAGGGTGTCCACTCAGATAAAAACCCAATGCTGCTTTTTCTTCTTTTAGTTGCGCTTCTGGTCGCCAAGCCTCAACTGCTGGCAATTGGTGTTGAACATTCGTTTCCTCACCAAATAAATTATCTTGTCCTACATGATTATTAGCATGCTCTGCCGCACCAATCGCCGCACTAACACCAGCCATCAAAGCCGCTCTATTCGGCTCTAATTGATCAAAAGCACCCGCTCTAATCAGAGACTCAATGACCCGACGATTGACTTTACGCAAATCTAAACGACTGCAAAAATCAAATAAATCTTTAAATGGGCCGCCTTCTTCACGCGCCGCCGTCATTAAGTCAATCGCTGTAGCACCCGTCCCTTTTATGGCGCCCAGCCCATAAAGAATCTGATCTTTACTCAATGGCGTGAATCGATACGCACTTTGATTAACATCTGGCGGCAACACCTCTACTTCATTCGGCGCACAATCATCAAAGAAAATACGCATACTATCCGTATTATTCATATCGGCCGACATGGTCGCAGCTAAGAAGGCTGCAGGATAATGTACTTTTAGATAAGCGGTTTGATAAGCAACCAATGCATAGGCTGCAGCATGCGATTTATTAAAGCCATAACCAGCAAACTTTTCAAGCAAGTCGAATAAATCATTGGACTGTTGTAGGCTCAAATCATTTTTTAGCGCACCTTCATTGAATATCTCACGCTGCTTAACCATTTCCTCTGGCTTTTTCTTACCCATAGCACGGCGTAACAAGTCAGCAGCACCCAAGCTAAAACCAGCCACGACTTGGGCAATTTGCATCACCTGCTCTTGATACACCGCAATACCATAAGTCTCTTTTAAGATAACTTCTGTAGAGGGATGTGGATACACTACACGTTGCTGGCCTTGCTTGCGGCGACAGTAATCAGGAATTAAATCCATCGGCCCTGGTCTATATAACGCTACCAAGGCAATAATATCTTCAAAGCAATCTGGCTTAGCTTGCTTGAGCATGTCCTTCATGCCCTTAGACTCCAATTGGAAAACAGCCGTCGTATTGGATTGCTTAAGTAAACGGAATGCGGCTTTATCGTCTAATGGCAACGTTTCCAACACCAAAGGTGGCTCACCCTCAGCTAAGCGCTTTGCATTGGCATTATCAACTGCCATATCCAATATCGTTAATGTTCGCAGACCCAAAAAGTCGAACTTCACCAAGCCAACCGCTTCTACATCATCTTTATCATACTGGCTCACTAAACTATCGCCATTTTCTTGACAATAGATCGCGGAGTAATCAGAAATCTTGCCGGGTGCGATTAACACCCCACCCGCATGCATACCCACATTACGCACCACGCCTTCAAGGCGCAGTGCCAACTCTAAGAGCTTGGCAACTTCTTCTTCTTTTTCACATCGCTCTTGTAGTTGCGGTTCTTTTTCTAGCGCACTTTTTAAGGTAATACCCAGTTCTAGTGGAATGAGTTTCGCGACACTATCAACAAAATTAAACGGCAAATCAAGTACACGCCCAACATCGCGAATCACGGCTTTAGCCGCCATGGTACCGAAGGTGGCAATTTGTGACACAGAATCCAAACCATACTTTTGCTTCACATAGTCAATCACCCGATCACGGCCATCTTGGCAGAAATCAATATCGAAATCGGGCATCGAAACCCGCTCCGGATTCAAAAATCGTTCGAAAAGCAGGTTATATTCTAACGGGTCAAGGTCGGTAATACCCAAGCTATAAGCAACTAATGAACCCGCTCCTGAACCACGGCCTGGCCCAACTGGCACACCATTATTTTTTGCCCAGTTGATAAAGTCAGCCACAATCAGGAAGTAACCAGGGAAGCCCATCTGACCAATAACCCCACATTCGAAATCCAAGCGTTCCTTATAAGTTGGAAATTGTTCAGATCTTACTGCTTCATCTGGAAATAATTTCACTAACCTAGCATTCAGTCCTTTAAGTGATTTTTCCGCTAAGTAGGTCTGCAAATCCTGACCTTCAGGCGTTGGGAAGTTGGGTAAGTAATTCTCACCCAGTGTTAACGTTAAATTACACCGCTTGGCAATTTGAATCGTGTTCGCAAGCGCTTCAGGTATATCAGCAAAAAGCGTGGACATCTGCTCTTGTGTTTTAAAGTACTGCTCATTACTAAATTTTTTCGGGCGTCGACGATCGGCCAGCATGTAACCTTCAGCAATACAAGTACGTGCTTCATGTGCTTGGAAGTCATCTTGTGTAATGAACTGAATAGGATGCGTCGCGACAACAGGTACATTTAAGGTGCTAGCAATAGATAACACTTGTTGTACATGTGCTTCTTGCTTTGCCGCATTCTCAGCATCAGCTGCACGTTGTACTTCTAAATAAAACCGATTTGGAAAAAGCGCTGACCACCGACTAGTTAGCTTTGTGGCTAACGCCGCATTATTTTGTGCTAATGCTAAGCCAATATCACTAGCATTATTGCCCGATAGTAAAATGAGTCCTTCACTACTTTGTTGAAACCATTCCGGCTTAAGTTCTGGCCGCCCTCTTGTTTGATTTTCTAAGTAGGCTTTACTTAACAACTCGCACAAAAGTTTATAGCCAGCATCATTTTGTACTAATAATAAGGCGCGTGTTGCTTGCTGTGTTTTTTTGCTATTTTCTAACCACACATCTGCACCAAGGACTGCTTTAATGCCTTGTTTTCTAGCTGCTTTATAAAACTTAACCGCGCCAAATAAATTGCTCAAATCAGTCAATGCCAAAGCAGGCATAGCATCAGCTTGTGCTGCATTTACATAATCTTTAATCCTGACGATACCATCAACAATGGAATATTCGCTGTGACATCTGAGGTGAATAAATGAAGGTGAATGACTTAAATCTTGCATACATATATTTTACTCGTTTCAAATAAAAAGTGCGGCTAATCCAATGAAAAAAGCCGCTAAATTAACGGCTTTTCTATTCAGCTCTATTTCGAGATCGCGCTTTTACTTTTTCGTTGCTAGTAATTCTTTTACTTTCTCCAGCAATACTTCATCTTGCACGGGCTTACCAAAGAATGCATCAACACCAATCTTTTTAGCTAAGTTTTTATGTTTATCCGTCGTACGTGAACTAATCATAATCAAGGGGGTATTGGCAGTTCTAGCATCATCGCGAATATTACGTGATAATCCAAACCCATCTAATCGTGGCATCTCAATATCCGTCAAAATAATATCAGGCGTGCTCACTTGCAGCATATCCATTGCATCCATACCATCTTTAGCCACTTGCACTTCATAGCCTTCGCCCTCTAACAATCGGCCAAGCAATTTACTCATCGTCAATGAATCATACACCACCAGTAAACGAGGCTTCTTAATAGCGGCTCTTTCATCAGGCCTAATACTATTGACCGAAACGCTACCACTGCAGCTCGCAATCGTCACAGGGTTAACAATCAACACAATATCGCCATCACCTGTTACCGTTGCGCCAACTGTAAGCCAACATCCTTCATCACAACTTCTTGATTACCAATCATTTCATCAACATGCAAGGCAACCGTGTGCAGCTTTCTCTAAACACTTTCCAGGTAGCGGATTGAAATTCCCATTAGCTGTGATTGAGGAAGGTAAACGGAATATCGAAAAAATACGTACCTTGCTCTCCATTGATACCAATGATAATAGTTTAACGTTCGCAGGCAATATCAAAGAAGCTGAAACAGTTCGCCTCTGCCAAACCAATCACGACAAGCTAGTAGAAGGCGCAGGCGCCGCTGCTAACCTCATTATTGATGGCTTAGATGCTCAAAAAACCAATCAAACAGGACTAGCATTTTGTGTCAGCTGCGTTGGTCGTAAGGGCGTGATGGAAGAGCAAGTGATCGATGAAGTGAAATTGGTACACCAAATACTAGGGCCAAAAACCAGTGTTGCTGCCTTTTACTCCTACGGTGAAATTGCGCCGCACCCTGATACTACTGATAGCGTTCTGCACAATCAAACAATGACCATTGGTTATTTGAGCGAAAAACTGTTGTTTAAACACCTAGCCGAAATTCTTTATTTACAAGTCAGCTGCAATTTAGGTGATTTTTGCTTTATGATAACAAATCAAATTCAAGAAGGATCAGAATAATGTCTAGCTCAGTTACACTTAAAGGAATTCCTGTCGATGTTGCCGGAAACTTACCACAAATAGGCAGCACAGCACCTAACTTCACTTTGGTCGATGCCGCATTACAAAACGTCACATTAGACACTTATGCTGGTAAACGTAAAGTGCTGAACTTGTTCCCTAGTGTAGATACACCAACTTGTGCCAGCTCAGTCCGTGAGTTTAGCAAACGCGCTAGCAGCATGGATAACACTGTTGTACTAAATATCTCTGCTGACTTACCTTTTGCACAAAAACGCTTTTGTGCAGCAGAAAGCATTGAGAATGTAGTGAACCTATCAACCATGCGTGGTCGTGACTTTTTAATGAACTATGGTACATTAATTTTTAGCAGCAAATTAGCTGGCTTAGCTGCACGTGCTGTTATGGTGTTAGATGAAAATGATATTGTTAAATACGTTGAGTTAGTGCCAGAAATTACAGAAGAGCCTAACTACGATGCGGCGATTGCAGCACTATAAGCATTAGCAAGTAAGCACATTAAAAAAGCCCAGCAATGCTGGGCCTTTTATTATCTATTTCCGATTCAACGCATCACTACTCTTTTACAAAACTGCCCTGCGCTACATCAGTCATCAACTTAAGCAAGTCACTACCTTTAATCGCCAACGCATAGCCAAGGACGCCGCTACCAATCACAACCGTTTCATAGCTTGATACTCTAGCATCAATCAACACTTTCAAGTCTGCTGGCAGCGCTACTGGCGGCACTGCTCCAACCACATAACCCGTGGCTTCAAGCACCTCATCATACTCAGCCATGCGTAACTTACGTTCTTCTAGGTGTTTACGTAGCACACCCCAATCAGCGCGCCCTGCACCTGCAACAGCGAGTAGGTAAAACTGTTTAGAGCCCCCACGAAAGACCACACTACGCACAACCGACGTCGGATCTAGCCCTTTTGCGCTCAGCAGCTCTTCTAAGTTGCGTATCGGCTTCTTATCTTCACTGAGTGGAATTTCCACTACACCAAAATCAACACCTGCTGATGTTAGTAAATCAGTCACATCTGAGTTAATGGTCATGTTCACACCTTATAAGAAGATTTTATCGCTTAAAATTGTTTTACAACGCGTTCTTTCGCCATTTCAATATGCTGATCAATATTATCGGCCAACATTGCTTTGAATTGACTCGTAAACCACTCAATTGCCTCATCTCTTGAAGCGACCAAATCTGTCGTTTTGCTCGCCACTTCATGTGCATTAAAGCGTGCAACGGCATAACACATCGCACCACTCACACGGCCAATGTCTTGTTTGCTATCTGCAACTAAAGCATTCGCAGTATTGATAAACTGATCTGCTATCACGAGCATATCCATTTCATTTTCATTACTTTGTTCAGCCATGTTTTTCCCTTTATTAAGTATTGAGGTTAAATATTAAAGTTTAGTATTAAAAGTTACTCGTATTCCGTATATTTCGCGTTACTACCTTTAGCCTTTTCGACTGGGTATTTATTTGCATTTAAATCAATTTTTTTATTCGCAGCATCAATCAAATCAATGCCACACACTTCCGCAATCCTCAGTAAGTAAACAAAAGTGTCTGACAATTCTTGTCCAACTTGCTCTTTCTTTTCAGCATCTAAGTTTTTGCTATCGGTTTCTGTCATCCATTGAAAATGCTCAACCACTTCACCTGCTTCCACGATCATCGCCATCGACAAGTTTTTCGGCGAATGAAATTGCACCCAATCGCGTTCTTCTACGAATTGATTCACGCGTGCTCTTAACTGATCAATAGAGTCTGGTGTAATGGCGGCTGATGTCATAGTGGCTTCACATCCTTGTAAGTCAGTTCACGGCTTGGGTCGACTGGCTTCTCTTTTGGCTTACCTACAACTGGCATCGCGTTAGGGTCAACCGGTTTTTTCTCTTTACGGTTACTACCTGCCACCATTTTAATTTCAAATAAACGGCATTCCAACGGCCCATTAAACAATGGCGTTTTCTTACTAGTAGATAAACGCATCAATTTCGGCATACGGAAATCAGTGGTTAAGAAGTAAGCATTCCAACCTGCAAATTTACGTTTTAACGCTTCGCCTAATTTAGGATATAAATCCGTCAAGTCGACTTCATCACCAATGCGAATACCGTAAGGTGGGTTTGCCACCAGCACACCGTTATTAGCCGCAGGTGGTACTTCGACAATATCAAACTGTGACAACTGCACCGCGTCTAAAAAGCCAGCCTCTTCTAAGTTACGTTTCGCAATACGCACTGCACGTAAATCAATGTCGCTACCGTATATTTTTTGGAAGGTGACAGGCTTAGCGCTAGTTTGTGCCGCCTTTTTCACTTTCTTCCATGTATCTGATTCATAGTTTTTCAATCGCTCAAAACCAAAGCTACGGTTCAAGCCCGGTGCGATATTCAACGCCATCATCACCGCTTCTAGCAAGAACGTTCCACTACCGCACATCGGATCAAGTAAAGGTGTACCTGGCTCCCAGCCAGTCAATTGCAATACGCCAGCGGCTAAGTTCTCACGTAACGGCGCTTCTATGCTCGCCTTACGGTTACCACGTTGATAAAGCGCATCACCTGAAGTATCGATATAGTAAATATAGTTTTCTTCCGTCAAATACGCATGAATACGCACCGCTGGTGTTTTGGTATCAATGTAAGGGCGCGAGCCAACCGCTTCTCTAAACTTGTCGCAAATCGCATCTTTAATTTTCAGCGTTGCAAATTCCAAACTTTTCAGCGGACACTTCACGCCAGTGACTTTCACCATAAAATCATGCTTCACATCAAACCAATTTGGCCAATTCACTTGATAAGCCGCTTGGAATAAGTCCTCTTCATTCTCATAGCGGCCTTTAGTCACTTGCCATAACACACGGGTTGCAATGCGTGAATGCAAATTGGTGTGATAACAAACCATCGCATCACCCAAGAAAGACACGCCGCCATCGGTCTGCTCAATGCTTTTAGCACCACTGGTTTTAAGCTCTTTAACTAGTAATGCTTCTAGCCCACGCGGGCAAGTGGCGAAAAATGTTTGATTCATAGTAATTCCAATGTTGAATACATTTTTTGGTAACCATTCTGCTCATGCAGCTTGTCCAAAAATTCGGTGAAGTTCATGACGTGATCGTGATTCAATTGCAATGCACGTTCTCTCAACCGCTTCTCTGTTAATTTAATCGGGTCTTTAAACGCAAAGACAATAATATTGCCCGGCTTACCCGTTGGCAACACCAGCGCACGACCCAAAAACGTTTGTTCGATACGCTGTAAGTAAATGTCAAAGTTCTTATCTGAACCCCATAAGTTAATCAAAAAGATGCCATTATCTTTTAGGACGTCATAGCATAGGTCAAAAAAGTCTGGCGTACAAAAACCATCTGGAATGCCATCTGAGCCGAAGCCATCAATCATCAAACAATCCTGACTCAATGGATTATTTTCCATATAGTGTAAGCCATCAGCTTTGAGAACATTCAGCTTTTCATCATTCTCTGGCATAAAGAAATGGCTACGCGCCACATCAATCACCTGTTGATTAATCTCAACCACGGTTTGGTTAATGTCTGGGCAATAATGATGAATATACTTCGTCAACGAAGCGCCACCAAGACCCACCATCAACAAGTCTTTAATGTCATTTCTAAATAATAAGAAATACATCAAAGCACGTGAATAGTTAAACACCAACACTAACGGTGAAACCACCATCATGCCACTTTGTACGGTTTTTGAGCCCAAGTGCATTTGGCGTATACCACCTAGCTCTGTCACTTCTACCGAATTATTTTCGGCCACACTTTTATGAATCTTACGCCTAAAAAACGCCACTTACTTTTTCTCCGTTACATCCGTCTTGCCATTTTCATTGCTATTGCCTTCAACAGTGTCTTCTTTAACTGTCTCTGCTTCAGCCGCTTCTGCTTCAACCTCATGGACTTCTTCAGTCTCGCCTTCAATCACATGCTTAAACTTACAGTTAAGTTCCATGAGTAAGGTATCAATCGCCTTCACTTCCAAACCGACTTTAGTGCCAACCTTAGTCTCTGGCAAGCTAGGCACTTTAGTGATGAAAAACATGCCATCTAGTCGCACTAAATTCTCACGCCAAACAACGGCAGTCACTTCTTTGATATCTTCTTGAATCAAATACTGCAAGCACCAATAACGCTCCATCCGTGTTTGGAAATCGTTATACGCTTGATAGGTTTGCTCAAAGTCACGAATAATGACTTTCAACGCCTCACTTTCAGTGGCATAAGGCGCTTCTTCCTGATTGAGCAATGCAATTAACTGACGCTGATTAATCAAATCCACCGCGCGGCGCAATGGTGAAGTACACCATGCATATTGATCTAAGCCCATACTTTGATGCGGCATGGCTTCCGTGGTCATAAAGACTTTGCTAGTCGTTTTCGCACGGTAAATACCGGCGCGTTCGCCTTCTTTCAACAAGCCACCCCAAGTACTATTAGCATAAATCATTAATTCAGCCACTAGCTTATCCATTGGAGAGCCACGTTCACGTGCCACGATGCTCACAATCCCATCGGTCACATAAAAATTATAATCAATCTGCGGCGCACGGCCAGACTCACCTTGGCCACGTGCTTTCTCTAGCGATTCAGTTAGCGCATGTAAAAACTTCAACTCTATCCATAACGGATGCTCACTGCTATCGTTTGCTAATGTCTCAGCATTCAAATGCGGCTCTAAGCTGTCATGGCGTAGATTCTCCGCAACCGTAATCTGCTCAACTTTGCTCTCATGCGACACAATCGTGAAGTCATCGGCCACTTCCAGATACAAACTCAAGGCAGGCTTAGTCGTCCCCGCATCCAAACTAAATGGACGCACCACAGACTCAGGCAACATCGTAATTTTATTACCTGGCATATACACAGTAGACAAACGGTCCAATACAATCGCGTCCAACTCACCGCCCTGTGCAATCGCTAACGATGGCGCGGCAATATGAATACCAATGCGCTTATTACCATTTGGCAATTCAGCAACACTAAACGCATCATCAATCTCATTCGTCGCCGCATCGTCAATACTAAACGCACTCACATCCGCAATCGGCAAATCAGCCGTATAGCTAGCTAACAAGCCACTCACATCTTCATGCGCAGGAAAGTCAGTACCGTCTTTAAACATCTCACGTAAAAACGCACCCAAGTGATAATCATGCGCGCTGGTAATTAAGCCAGCATCCGCCATCACCGTAAGTGCCAAACGACCAGAGCTAGACGCAGCTCTATCAATCGCCTTCCACTCCACACTATTTTTATCTGGTTTATAAATGAGAAAGTCCGCTTTTTCAGCAAAGCTCTCTGGCAACTCTTTGTTATTCAGCTGTTCTACCCATACCGCCATTTGTTCCGCTTGCACACGCTTACGCTCTACCGCGGCTTGAGCTAACTTCAACGTCTCTTCTGGAGCAGCTTTGTAATTGCCTTTAGCCTTACGGTAAAAGTAAATCGGCGCTCCATGCACTTTAATTGCCGTGGCGGCAAACTGCACATTCGTTGGCTTATCACCGTAATACAACTTGGCTAAGTCTTGATAGTTAAACTCAGCTCCTCCAATACATTCCCACAAAAAGTCAGTATCCAGCGTCTCAGCTTCCGTCTGTGCGATGTCCATAAAGCCATCCAAAACTTCAACAAAATTCAGTAATACATTAGCTGTTTTAATCTTCGAGCGCTTACCAGATACCGCTTCAACCTGCATACTGCCAGGGCTCTCAGTCTTCACCGTTGCGACCTTAAAACTGCCACTTTCTTCATAAAATACGTTCATACATCTCTTTTCTCACCTGATATTGGCGAGATATTCATTAGCTTAATCCTGATGGATTAATGGTTGATTAATAGCTTATTCGTGGAATACCCGCAATGATACATGACTGACACCCTAAATACCTTATAGAAGAGCACATTCCTGCTAGAAACTGCCACTTAAGGCCACTATTTCCGTCTACAATAATGGTCATGAGAAACTTAATCTATGACAACCGCTTTACGAGCGAACTTCCGCAAGACCCCATTACCGACAATCACACCCGACAAGTCAACGATGCACTCTGGTCATTTGCGCAACCGACACCCGTCAAAAACCCACAAATTTTGGCCTACAGCCCAGACGTTGCAACCATGCTAGGCCTTACGCCAGATGACATGCAGGATCCTGAGCTAGTTCAAACCTTAGGCGGCAATGGCGTACTCGAAGGCATGATCACCTATGCCACCCGCTACGGTGGTCACCAATTCGGTAATTGGGCAGGTCAGCTCGGTGATGGTCGTGCCATTTATTTGGGCGAACTCATGCACGAAGGTAAGCGCTTTGAGCTACAACTCAAAGGCGCAGGCGAAACCCCTTACTCACGTAGCGCCGATGGTCGCGCTGTATTGCGTTCAAGTCTACGTGAATTCTTATGCTCAGAAGCCATGCATTACTTAGGCGTACCCACCACCCGTGCGCTCAGCTTGGTTTCTACAGGTGATTTAGTCAGACGCGATATGTTCTACAACGGCAACCCTGAAATGGAGCTCGGTGCCATCGTCTGCCGCGTCGCACCTAGCTTTACCCGCCCCGGTCACTTTGAACTCATGGCCAGCAAAGGCGAGTCAGAGTTACTCAAACGCTTTATCGGCTTTACCATTGATAGAGACTTTAGCGAATGGCTAACGACAACAGGCTTAACGCTGGATCAGGACAATCCATCACCAGAACTCATCGAAGCATGGTTTCAAGAAATCTGCGAGCGCACAGCCATATTAATGGCGCACTGGATGCGTGTTGGATTTGTGCACGGCGTGATGAATACCGACAATCTCTCCATCATCGGCCTTACCATCGATTTTGGCCCTTACGGCTGGATAGACAACTTCGACCCCGGCTGGACACCGAATACCACCGATGCACAAGGCAAGCGCTATTGCTACGGCCGCCAACCTGACATTGGCCGTTGGAATATGGAACGCCTAGCCGATGCGTTAGCGACTATCTTATTAAATACTAAGGGCTTAGCCGATGCCATCGCACATTTTGATAATACCTACATGAAATACCTAAACCAATCGCTAGCAGGCAAGTTTGGTTTAGATGGCTGGCAAGATAGCGATGGCGAAATGGTCAACCGCATCTTCGAACTCATGTCCCGCGCCGAAGTTGATATGACGTTATTTTTCACTAAGCTAGCGGCATTAGATATCGCAGACCCAAGCATTGCTGTCATTAGCGAAGCCTTCTACACCGAGGAAGGCTTAAAACAGTTTGGCGATGACCTACAGCAATGGCTAACCACCTACGCCGAACGCGTACAACAAAGCACGCTATCAGCAGAAGCACGCCTAGAAACCATGCGCACCCATAATCCACGCTACGTATTACGCAACTACATGGCGCAAGAAGCCATTGATTTATTAACAGAAAAAGGTAACAACTCAAGACTGCTCACCTTGTTGGAACTACTTAAAAACCCTTATACCAAGCAAGAAGGTATGGAACAGTTTGAACAAAAGCGCCCTGATTGGGCGAGAGAGAAAGCTGGTTGTTCCATGCTGTCCTGCAGCTCATAAAGCTAATGTAGCCGTAAGTTAATGTATTCGGCACATTTCTGCATTACGTGGTACTCGGTCAGTCGCCATACCTTTTGTATTGTCTTCCTGCCTGCGTGACACACGCCTTGAACTGCTCTCGACTATATCAACTTATTGTTAAGCACTACGTAAAATCATTAGGTCATTTTACGTAGTCTCCCCATATCATGATTTATTCGTGAGCGTATAGTTAGATGCATTCAAACACATCAGCAACGATGGCGTTTGAACTTAAAAACTTAATATTTAATTCATGGAGAACTACTATGTGGACAACACCAGCAGCTACTGAAATGCGTTTCGGCTTTGAAGTTACAATGTACGTAATGAACAAATAAGCCTTACCACTTATAAAAAAACCCAGCCTAGCCTGGGTTTTTTATTGTCCATTACTTATGTATTTCATGTAGTACTTCGTAGGATGGGCAGTGTCGTTTCTGCCCATACGTTTCTACCCTTTCAGTTAACGTGTGGGCAAACAAACCATTGCCCACCCTACCAAATCACTTGTAATATTCAGACCTTGTACCGAACGTTCTGTTTCATAGCTACGAACTACTCCTACTAAGTAACTTTTCAACCTTTAAGACTACTCATACCAAGCATCTACTAGTTTACCGACTTCAGCATTTTTCAATGCTTTGCTCGCTTTCAACCAATCGCCTACCGCTTTTTGATCTTCTTCAGTAGTAGATCCATTGTTGCTTGTCGTCACAAAGCCGCCGTCAATCCAACCGCCGATAGCCAATTTACGTGGCTCAATTACTTCTTCTAGCAATTCAATAATCAAATCTTCTTGCGCTTGCATGTCGATTTCTTTGGTTAATTCTGCTGAGAATGGGAAGCCGAATTCTTGGAATTCGCCTAGTTTAAGTTTTTTTAATAATCGTGGAGAGCGGTTTTTGCTCATAGTATTACTCCAGTAGGTTGAATCAATAGGGTTGGATGGGCTATTAATGATTAGCCCCCATGCATGAAGGCGAGAGAATACGCTGAAGCGGAGAAAAACTCAATCCAATTCAAAGGCAAAGCGTCAATCAGCGTAGCACATTACGCCGTATAGTAAAGTAGCAACATGGGCGCAATGCCCTTCAGTTATTGCGCCTTACGCGAGCTATGTTGTTTTATTAATATATTGATTATCTTGAGCATAAAGGAAACAATCAAGAGCTTGCGCCCTCCATCTATTCGTCAAAGGTGGAACATGTGCCTTGTTATCTTTTTTACGTACAGCAATTAAATTTAATTCTTCTACAAGTTCTTGATGTGCGGAATTAATCTTATCAGCTCGAAAAAGAGCCTTTGGCCCGTAGAGCCTTTGGCCCGTTGTAAGGGATTCTTTTAGAAGCTGGAGATAAGCGGGTTGCAAATTTACCAATCTTAGTAATTAGATTTTGATGGGGCTTATTCCCAAGAAAAGAGTACATAAAGTAAGCTAACCTCCGACTTACTATACCGTCAACATCGCGTGAATCTATTAAATGATTTCCCGCGCTTAGTCGCAAATAAGTTGTTCCTTGATAAAGCACTTGCTTTAGTTTTCCACTAGGATAAGTAAAAGGCGCATCCTTCGAAATTAAATGTGTTTTGTCATTAGATTGTGGGATAAAAATAGCAATCAAATCTTTATCTCCATCTTCAAAATATTTACACCTAATGTTATTTACAGATGGCTCTATATGTCTATTTACCTTTTGCATGAATTTGGATGCATCAGATATCAAATCTAAAGAATCGCCTGTTAGACCAATTATTTCAAAAGTAGAATTTCTAACTCAAAAAACCAATTAGCCACCAAATGTATTTGAAAAAGCCAAGACATCTTTTGTAAGCTCGAGCTACTCCTTCTCCACATTCTCAATTGAAACCTTAAAATCAATAAGCTCAGTTTCTTCGTGAAAGTTAACTAAGTAACTAATTATTTGTTCTGTCAAAGGGTCGTCAGACGAAATGCACTGCTGAATACTGGTAAGCATATTTTTATTATCTTTAGATTGAAGTTAAATTCAAATCATCCTCACCCATACAACACGAGGGACTATCAACACACACTCAAACACAAATATAATCCCCTCTGCTTTTTAAAGTAAAATTCCATGTAAAATACACTTATGGATCACCGCATACCCGTCACTCTCCTCACTGGCTTTCTAGGCTCAGGCAAAACCACTTTACTCAACAAGCTGCTTTCTCACGCAGGTATGAAAGATACGGCTGTGATTATTAATGAACTGGGCGAAGAAGGCTTAGACCATATATTGGCGCAGAATGTGGATAGTAGTTATGTGGCTGATAATGCGGTGTTATTACAGAATGGGTGCTTGTGTTGCACCTTGAGTAATGAGCTGGCGGATACCATGCGCGATTTGTATTTTAAGCGTTCGATGGAGGCGATTCCACAATTTAGCCGTTTGGTGATTGAGACGACTGGGATGGCTGATCCGGGGCCAATTATGTCAAACTTGATGAATGAACCTGTGATTGAGTCTGTTTTCCGTTTGGATGCGGTGATTGTGACCATCGATACCATGTATGGTGAGCGGCAATTACTGGAGCATGAAGAGGCGCGTAAACAGGCGGCGGTGGCGGATGTGTTGTTACTAACCAAAACTGATATTGCTGCAGCTGAGCAAACCAGTGTTTTAAAAGAGAAGTTGATTCAACTCAACCCCGGTGCGACACAGCACAACGTATTGCATGGTGAGATTGAGTCTGATTTTATTGTGGATGTAGGCTTGTTTGACCCATCTGGCAAACGCGCTGAGCCTGAGCGTTGGTTACGTGCACCATTAAAGCCTACAAGTAATTTAGGCGGAAAATTACCTATCGCGCATCAAAGTGAAATTAGTAGCTTTACCGTGACCTTGCCAACGGGAATCTCATGGAAAAGCTTTAAACCTGCGTTGCTCAAGCTATGCCAAACGCATGGTGAGCAGTTATTACGCTTAAAAGGCATCCTACACACCGATGACCAACCGCATCCCTTAGCGATTCACGCCGTACATTTCACACCCTACCCTGCGACCTTATTAGTTGATTGGAAAGAAGAGCAGCCGATGAGTCGTGTGGTGTGTATTGGTAAAGGTTTGGATGAGGGTGCGATTCGGAAACTGTTAACGCAGTTCTAGGCTTCTCGAGCTACTGATTACCATCAGTCCTATTCTGACGAGTGCATAGCGCCTTGAAGGCAAGGCAAAAGTGAATGAAAAACCGGAGCTTATGTTTGATAAGTGAGGATTTTGAATTCGCTTTTAACGCCGCATTTATAATGCTAAACATTTGTCAGGTTAGGTTAGACCAGATTTTGTCTAGTCTCTTTGTAGAAACGGGGAATGGTGTTTTCAATTCCTGCGCAAATAACGACACTCTTAGCTCTTCCAATAGCCAACGGAAATTCTGCAATTCTGGTGAGATGTTATCAACCTTACGTTGTTTCTCCATCTCTGTTTGCCATTTTTGCCATAGCAAACCAATGCTCGCAGCATGTTTACCATCTCTATCAGGATTGCTTGGTTGTTTTTCGATTCTTAAGCATAGGCCTTTTAAGTAACGCGGCAGGTGTTGCAGTTGATCCCACGGCGTTTGGCTAAAGCAGTTTTTATATAGCAGCTGCTGGACTTGGCTTTCGACATCTTTGGTCAGTCTATTGGCTCTGGCTGGCATCTTGGCTTGTTTATCGGCCAGTGCAAAATACTCAACCCCAATAATGCCGATGGTGCGGAATAGCGCGTCTTTGACGGCTGGTAAGCGTGTTCTGGCACGTTGTTTCAGGGCCATGAACTCATCGGTTGAGCGCGGCAAATCATCTTCTGCCACAAAAGCACGATCAGCCAGTGTGGTGATTAAGTCTTCTTTTAAGTCTTCTGGTGAGATGATATTACGCAGTTGCAGCGCGTATTGATTAAAGTTGGGTAAGGCTTTTTGTAGTTGCTTCATTTGCTCTTTTAGCTCAAAACGCATTAAGCGACACACGCCTGCGCGGTGCGACAGGTAAGCGGCTTGCTCAGTATCGAACAGCTTAATGGAAACATTTTCAACCTCATCCACTAAGGCAGGGTAACCCGTGAGCTGATGGCCTTCTTTACTAAAGGTGAGCGTGGCGGGAATGTCGCCAAAGTCCCATTGTTTAATACCTGATTTCTCAATGTTATTGGTCGTGCCGCTTCTAAACGTGAGTTGCGCGGCATTACCAAGCTGATTTTTCAAGGCATGCCAATCACGTCCCATACCTAGCTCGCGCTGTTTTTCATCAATCACACTAAAGTTCATGAAGAAATGCTCTGGCAACTTATCAATCATAAAGTCATCAGCACCCAGCTTGAGGCTGGTTTGTTGCTGAATATACTCGACCAGTGCAAATAATATCGGTCGTACGCCTATTTTGGCATGCTCTAAGAAGCCTGTCACAAAATCTGGTACGGGTACGCAGACACGGCGGAAGGTTTTCGGCAGGATTTTAATGAGCGCAGTGACCTTTTCGCGTAACATACCTGGTACTAACCATTCGGCACGAGTAGCGTCTAACGGATTGAGCAAGGCCAATGGAATGGTCGCGGTGACGCCATCTAAGACATGACCCGGTTCAAAGCGGTATTTGAGCTGAATGGTCGCGCCATCCATTTCTATGGTTTCTGGAAACTGGCTTTCAGTCACACTTTCTGCTTCGTGGCGCATTAAATCGTCTTTGGTTAAGAATAGTAGCTTAGGCTTTTCTTTTTCCGCTTCTTTGTGCCATGCTTCAAAGCCAATACCATTTACAATGTCTTGCGGTACGATTTTGTCGTAAAAAGTCACTAAAGCATGCTCATCGACCAGTACATCCTGCCTTCTGGCCTTATGCTCCAACTCTTCAATTTCGGCGATAATGCGCTTATTGGCATTAAAAAATGGTGCTTTTGTTTCCAACTCCATATTTGCCAAGGCTTCACGGATGAATATTTCATGTGAAATTTCGACATTAATCGGCCCATAATGCACACGGCGTTTTGGCACCACGGTTAAGCCATATAAACTCACGCGCTCCCAAGCCGTTACTTGCGCTTTTTTCCTATCCCAACGCGGATCAGTGTAAGTGCTCTTGGTTAGATTATGCGCCAGTGGCTCTATCCAGTCGGGTTCTATCTTCGCCACACAACGGGCGTAGAGTTTAGAAGTGTCGACTAGCTCTGCCGCCATGATCCATTTTGGTCGCGATTTTTTTAAGCAAGAACCCGGCGCGACATGGAAACGAATGCTACGCGCACCTGAGTACGCATCGTTATCGCCATCTTTAAAACCGATATTACCGAGCAAGCCAGCGAGTAAAGCGCGATGCACTTGCTCATAAGTCGCTTCTTTTTGGCTGTTGAGGATATCCTCTGCTTTTCCACCTTTGGTATTGGCCGCTTTTGACTGCTCACCCCTACCCTTGCCACGATTCGCATTCCCTTTAGCATTGCCTGGCACCAGCATGCCTAACTCTTCAACAATCTCGCGCAACTGACGATACAGCTCTCGCCACTCTCGCAAGCGCATCGCAGACAAGAAGTTAGCATGGCATTGATTGAGCAGTTCTTTATTCGATTTTTTATTCTTAAAGGCATCTTCGTACCAATCCCAAATTTTCAGGAAACTCATAAAATCTGAGCCTTCACCAGCAAACTTAGCATGGGCATTTGTTGCAGCTTCGCGCTTATCCATTGGACGCTCGCGTGGGTCTTGCATACTAATCACACTGGCGATAATCAAGACTTCTTGCAAGCAGCCCTCTTGCTTAGCCGCCAAAATCATCCGCGCCACGCGTGGGTCTAATGGCAGCCTTGATAGCTGCAGGCCAATATCGGTAATTTTACGATTCGCACCGACTGCATCTAGCTCTTGCAGCTGCAAGTAACCATCGGCAATCAAACGTGAACTTGGCGCTTCCAGGAATGGGAACTGATCAACATCACCTAAACGTAAAGCCGCCATGCGTAGAATCACGCTAGCGAGTGAGCTGCGGATAATTTCAGGGTCGGTAAATTCTGAACGGTTATTAAAGTCTTCTTCTGAATACAAGCGCACACAAATACCACTAGAGACACGACCGCAACGGCCTGAACGCTGTTTAGCGGCGGCTTGCGATATCTTCTCGATTTGCAACTGCTCAACTTTGGCACGTGTGCTGTAACGATTCACCCGTGCCAACCCTGCATCAATCACGTACTTAATTCCCGGTACCGTCAGCGACGTTTCAGCCACGTTAGTGGCCAGCACGATACGGCGTTGGCCTTTAGGCTTGAAGATCTTTTGCTGATCCGCTACACCTAGGCGCGCGAATAGCGGCAACACTTCAATATGCTTTAACTTCGGCGAACGTCCTTGATATTTCTTTAAATGGTCAGCAGTGTCGCGTATCTCGCGCTCCCCGGGCAGGAATACCAGAATATCGCCATCGCCTTGACGCAACAAATCATCTGCTGCATCTAAGATAGCTTCTTCGATTGCTTCTTCCTCATCATCTTCCGCCAGCCAACGCGCTTCAGTTTTACCTTTTTTCTTGATACTGTGCAGGGATTTAACCGTTGTGTCTTCTTCGTCCTCAATATCATCAGGCGAATTTTCATGCGAGATAAAGCCTGCTTTACCCAATGGGCGGTATCGCACTTCTACAGGGAAGGTTCGTCCGCTGACTTCAATAATCGGCGCATTCAACAGCTGTCCTTTGGCATTTTTACTTTCAAAATGCTTACCGAAGCGTTCGGCATCAATGGTGGCAGAGGTGACAATGACTTTTAAATCAGGGCGTTTCGGTAACAGCTGCTTGAGGAAGCCCAGCAGGAAGTCAATATTCAAACTACGCTCATGCGCCTCATCAATGATGATGGTGTCATAAGCGTTTAAGAAGCGGTCGCCCTGTGTTTCTGCTAGCAAAATACCATCGGTCATGAGCTTGATATAGCTAGACTCAGATGACTGCTCGCTAAAACGGACTTTAAAGCCGACGGTTTCACCCAGTGTTGAATTTAGCTCTTGCGCAATTCTTGTCGCAACAGAACGTGCTGCAATACGGCGTGGCTGCGTATGACCGATTAAACCTGATACGCCGCGACCTAGCTCTAGGCAGATTTTCGGCAACTGTGTGGTTTTACCAGAGCCTGTTTCACCACAGACAATGACGACCTGGTTTTCTTCTATGGCTTTAGCGATTGCATCACGACGTGAAGAAACTGGTAGGTCTAGCGGGTATTCTGGTTTAGGTAGCTTTTCTAAGCGTTGCGCCATCTTTTGCGATGAGCTTTGTACCTTACGCGTAATATCCGTCAGCGTCTTTTCAACTGACTTCTTCTGCTTAATTAAATCTCTCGCCTGCCGTAAGCGTCTGCCTAGCGGAAAGCGGTCAGCCAACATACAGGTTTGCAGTTGTTGCTCTAAATTGGAGATTAGTTTTTTGCTGTCACTCACAGCATCAGGTTTTACATCGCTCATAAGGGCGTGATTTTACCACGCCAGCCTTATCCCATCAGCCTCTAATCCTATCGCTTTCTAAAACGTAAGAAACGCGCGAATCTTGGCTTTCCAATTTTGGTTTTTTGCTGAAAGATAAAAGTGACCGTACTACCAATGGCTGGTGGGTTTGCACGCTCTGTATCCGTAAAGCCTGTGCCCAGTTTGAATTGCACGCCATTAGGTAATTCCATCAATAAAGAACCCATTTTTCCTGTGTATTTCCCTTTACCAGGTAAGTACTCGATGACTTTAGCTTCGGCATCAATTTAAGCAACACATCACTACGCCCCGTTTCATACAAAGCATTAGTACGATGCAACATTAAACCTTCGCCTCCTGATGCGACGATGTCTGCCATCTTTTGTTTCAATTGCGCCCTATCAAGCACCTTGAATTGCTTAACTGCTTTAAGATATTTGACATTGGCTTTCACAACAATGCCCTTGAGTAGTTGATACCGTTTAGAAAAACCACCCTTTCCATTCGGTAGTTCAAAAATTAAGTAATTCACTTTTCGCCAGTCTGCATCGTCAGATGATTTCTTTCTAACGATGCCAGACACTTGGTCGAATGCATCTCGCGCTATCCATAATTCGCCGTCTAAAGGCGTTTTAAGAAAGTGTGCCGTAAACCATTGTGGCGCAACAATCGGGTTACCTTGTCTTGTAGTAAATGTCTTGCCATCCCAAATGGCGCGTACGCCATCATACTTCTCACTGACTAAGTATTCGGTGACATCA
>JBLIIL010000021.1:0-29964 GCA_047634755.1 Methylophilaceae bacterium | reverse complement strand
AGATACTCAACAGTAACGAACGTGCGATTTCCATTGAGTCCTTCGAGACCATTTTAAGAGATATGACCGAACGTCTTGAAGCAAAATCAGGTTATGTCGAAATGCGTTTCCCGTATTTTGTAGATAAAGCAGCACCTATTTCAGGTGTTAATAGTTTACTAGATTACGATGTGACCTTTATTGGTGAAATAATAGATAATGAATTCAGCATTACGGTAAAAGTATTAGTCCCTGTAACAAGCTTATGTCCTTGTAGTAAAAAGATTTCAGATTATGGCGCGCATAACCAACGCTCTCATGTCACGATTACCGCTAAAATTAATGACTTTATTTGGATAGAAGACATCATTACTTTAGTTGAGAAGCAAGCATCCTGTGAGCTTTACGGTTTATTAAAACGCCCAGATGAGAAGTATGTTACAGAAAAAGCATACGACAACCCTAAGTTTGTAGAAGATATGGTGCGTGATGTCGCTTCTGCATTAAATGCCGAGAAGCGTATTGATGCTTATATCGTTGAAAGCGAGAATTTTGAGTCTATTCACAACCACTCGGCTTATGCATTGATAGAGCACGACAAGAGAATTAAGGCGTAGAGTTAAATTATCAAACTCATCTTAAAAGTAGCAATGTAACATAAGGAATGACCATGCAAGCCAAAGTGGAAACTGAAGAAAAAGCATCTATTTTTCAGGTGATTAAAATGGTGCTTTGGATCATGATTGGCATTAGAGCGCAAAAAGGCTATGAAGATGATGTTGCTAAAATCACACCAAAACAAGCGATTATCGCAGGTATTATTGGCGCGATTATTTTTGTGTTAACCGTCTTAACACTTGTTAACTTAGCGATTAGTAATTTAAGCTAGTAATATTATAAAGTACTGTATTAATCTAAAAACTACGCTACATAACATCAATCAGAAAAAGAACTCACTGTGTCATCAGTCGCAAAAGTTATTGAGATCATCGCATCTAGCGATATAAGTTTTGAACATACTGTATCAAACGGTATTGAAAAAGCATCAGAATCAATTAAAAATATCACAAGCGCTTGGGTGCAAGATCAAAGCGTAAAAGTAAAAGATGGTAAGGTAACTAAATTCCGTGTGGTATTAAAAGTGACTTTTGTTGTTAAATAATTAACGTATGTGTTAATGTACAAAGCAGTCAATTGCCCGCTTTTTATTGCCCAGAATAAGGATTTAATACTTTTTGTCATGGTTAGAATAGAACCTTTTCGGTTCATATCCAACCTATTTTGTGTAGACATACCCAACAAAACAAAAGGCGGCGAGCCGCCCTCTGTCACAACTACCTCTACATTATGTAAAACTATCGTCCCTACTTTCAATGTATTGACGACAAGTTGGTAAGCTGGCGCAACCCCATTTGCCGTAGAAATGCGTATTTTTCGGCCTTTTTTATAATTAATCCTAGCATATTTCGCATCTCCACTATTCATTGCCACACTCGTTGCACCAGTATCAACAAGGTGTTTAAGTGATGCGCCATTAATACTGAGCGAGCCAAAAAAGTTGCCTGCGCTATCAGCAATAAGTTCACCGGCTTATTAACGCCACTATCAGATGCCGTCGTACTACTAGCGCCAATAGAAGCCGCTTGCCCCATGCCTATCACTTGGCGCTTACCTTCAATCACCAAAGTGGCTTTATTGCTATTAGCTGAGATTAGCTTAACCCCCTTGTTTGGTCTGCCCTGCAGTTAAGCTATATGGCCCCTTTCCATTAATCATCACAATCGCTTTATTGCTAAACAAGCCAATCACATTCACACGAATAGCAGCCCATGCTTGCATTGTCGTTCCTAAATATAGGAGCAAGCATAAGGGAAATGCCATTGCATTTAGTTTGCGCATTGTGTTGTCCTTATTCATATCATCATCCAAACATGCCTTTATCACCATGTGTTTCTGCCAATTTCAATCCCAATGCAATCACAGCAAAGCCAGCTAATGGGAATGCAGCTGCCAACAAGAAAGTCAGTTCTCCGCCCAAACGTTGCAATGCATAACCACCAGCTATACCGCCAATCGCACCGCCGATGCCATAAGTCACACTATTGTAAATAGCCTGCCCTTTTGCTTGATGTCTTCCATTGAAGAACTGTGTCACAACCTGCACGGTTGCCACATGGAAGCTCCCAAATGTTGCTGCATGCAAACCTTGTGCAATCAGTAATAAAACCAGGTTATCGACAGCCAACCCTATCATTGAGAATCGCAACACAGCCAGCGCCAAGCTGGTTAATATAATTTGTTTAAGGCTGAATCGCCGCATGATCGTTGGCATCAACATAAACACGCCAATCTCACAGATAACGCCAATTGACCAAAGCCAGCCTATCATGCCTTTGCTGTAGCCATGTTCCGCTAAGTAGATTGAATAAAAGTTATAGAGTATGCCATGCGCGGCCACCATCAATGCGCAGCCGACTAATAAAGCAATGACCGCTGGATTGCGAAGAATACGCCAAACTGAAAAATCATCAGCCTGATGTGGTGCGACTTTAGCCTCTGTAAGAGTAAACGTGAGTAAAAATAAAACAACTTGTACGGCCAATATAGCCCAAAGCAAACTCGAAATACCAGCCCAGTCAATCAGGTAACCAAGCACAATAGAAGCCACAATAAAACCGACAGAACCCCACATCCGAATGCGACTGTAATGGCCTTTTGTATTCGCCAAATGTGCGAGCGTCAATGACTCAGACAGCGGCATAGTCGAACTAGTGAATAAGCTTAACGCCCCCATGACCAGCATCATTGGCCAAAAGCCTTCTGCCCAAAATACGGCGATAAAACCCAATACACCTAATACCGTATTAAGCCGAATCCAAACGGTACGCTTTTCAGTGTGATCAGCAAGCCAACCCCAGAAATTAGGTGCAAAAATACGGCTAATTTGGAACAAGGACATCAGAATGCCAATTTCCACTGGCGAGAATTGTTCCGACTGTAGGTAAAGTCCCCAATAGGGAACGAACACGCCTACAAAGAAGTAGTATACAAAATAAAAACGTGAAAGGTTTTTATGTAGTGTATGACTCAACGATTAGACTTAATTAAAATAAACCTGACATTTAAATTTAGCAATTAAATCTTAGGTGTCTCACAAACCGCATCTGCATTTTGGCCGCGGTGGCGTAAAGCATGATCCATTAACACAATCGCCAGCATGGCTTCAGCTATCGGCGTTGCACGTACGCCAACACAAGGGTCGTGGCGACCTGTGGTTTGCATCGTAGTATCGTTTCCGCCTTTATCAATCGAGCGACGTTCTTGTGGGATGCTAGAAGTTGGCTTGAGTGCAATATTCACGTTAATGGCTTGCCCTGTCGAAATACCACCCAACATGCCGCCAGCATGATTACTCAAGAAGCCTGCTGACGTCATTTCATCCGAGTGCTCAGTACCACGTTGTGCAATGCTGCCAAAACCTGCACCAACCTCGACACCTTTGACCGCATTAATACTCATCATGGCATGTGCAATATCTGCATCTAAACGATCAAAAACTGGCTCACCCCAACCAACAGGTACGCCTTCTGCAACGATACTGATACGTGCACCAACTGAGTCGCGTTCAGCTCTGATTTTATCGAGATAATCTTCTAATACTGGTAATACATCGACATTCGGCGAAAAGAATGGATTTTCATTCACATGTTCCCAACTTTGAAATGGAATCTCTATTTCCCCAAGCTGGCTCATATAAGCACGCACTTCTATACCAAACTTTGTTTTTAGCCACTTTTTAGCGATGGCGCCCGCTGCTACACGAACAGCCGTTTCGCGCGCACTAGAACGGCCTCCACCGCGATAATCACGTACACCATATTTTTGACTATAAGTGTAATCCGCATGGCCTGGACGGAAGGTATCTTTAATCTTACTGTAATCTTGACTGCGTTGATCCGTATTACGAATCAACAAACCAATTGGCGCACCTGTTGTTTTCCCTTCAAACACACCTGATAAAATCTCGACCAAATCAGCTTCTTTACGCTGTGTCACATGCCGCGAAGTACCTGGCTTACGGCGATCCAAATCCAACTGTAAATCTTCAGCACAGATTTCCAAACCGGGTGGGCAGCCATCAACGACGCCACCAATGGCAGGGCCATGTGATTCACCAAATGAAGTCAGTGTAAATAAAGTACCTATTGTATTCCCAGACATATGCGCTACGCTCTAAAAAGTTGGTCTCATTTTATCATAGTTCATGAGTGATATTTTTGGCTGTCTACCGTAAAATTCGCTTCGTTCAAATTTCAGACTTAAGTTTCTGGTACTCACCCACCGCAATATCGTCAATTGAATAAGAGCCAATTGCATAGCGAATTAAGCGCAAAGTGGGAAAGCCAACTTTTGCCGTCATGCGTCGCACTTGTCTGTTCTTACCTTCCGCTATTTTTATTTCTAGCCAAGTGGTTGGGATTGCTTTCCGCTCTCGAATTGGTGGTATTCTTGGCCACAAATTTTCAGGCGCATTGATAATGCGCACCTGTGCTGGTTGGGTTACAAAATCACCCAAACTAACGCCCGTCAACAATGGCTCTAAATCACTATCAGAAGGGTTGCCCTCAACTTGTACCCAATAAATTTTAATTTCTTTGTGTTTTGGGTGACTTAAACGATGTTGTAAGGCGCCATCATCGGTTAAAATGAGCAAACCTTCAGAATCTGTATCTAGCCTACCAGCTGCATACACATTTGGAACATCAATAAAGTTTTTTAATGTCGGGTGTTTTTCATGCGCACTGAATTGGCAGACCACATTAAACGGTTTATTAAATAAAATTAACATTGTTAGGAAATATGTAATGGCATCAAAAATTAAGGTCCCAAGTTCTGGTAAAAAAATCACCATCGGAGAAGGCAACGAACTAATCGTACCTAATAACCCTATTATCGCATTTATTGAAGGTGATGGTATTGGCGTGGATATCACGCCGTCAATGATGAAGGTAGTCGATACGGCTGTGGAAAAAGCCTACGGTGAAAAGCGTAAGATTTCTTGGATGGAAGTCTATGCTGGGGAGAAGTCAACTAACGTTTATGATAAAGACACATGGCTATCAGCTGAAACAATGGCTGCGCTTAAAGAATATGTGATTTCAATCAAAGGCCCATTAACAACACCTGTTGGCGGCGGTATTCGCTCACTCAATGTGACATTGCGCCAAGAGCTGGATTTATTTGTTTGCTTGCGCCCTATTCAATACTTCACTGGCGTACCTAGCCCTGTCAAACATCCTGAAAAAACGGATATGACCATCTTCCGTGAAAACACAGAGGATATTTATGCTGGTATTGAATGGGAATCAGGCTCTGATGAAGTAAAAAAAGTTGTTCAGTTCTTAAGTGACATGGGCATGCGTAAAAAAATTCGTTTCCCTGAAACGACGGCAATTGGCATTAAAACAGTCTCTATCGATGGTAGTAAGCGTTTGATTCGAAAAGCGATTCAATATGCGATTGATAACAATAAAAAATCAGTCACGATTACGCATAAAGGTAATATCATGAAGTTCACCGAAGGTGGCTTTAGAGATTGGGGTTATGCACTGGCAAAAGAAGAATTCGGTGCAGTTGAAATTGATGGCGGCCCATGGTGCAAACTACCTAATGGTATCGTGATTAAAGACTGTATTGCGGATGCTTTCTTACAAGAAATCCTATTGCATCCAGAAGAGTATGACGTAGTGGCTGCATTAAACCTAAACGGTGACTATATGAGTGATGCGCTAGCTGCACAAGTCGGTGGCATCGGCATTGCACCAGGCGCGAACTTAAGCAACACCACTGCGATGTTTGAAGCAACGCACGGTACAGCGCCAAATATCGCTGGTAAAAACATTGCCAACCCAAGTTCGTTGATTCTTTCAGCAGAAATGATGTTACGTCATATGGGCTGGACAGAAGCTGCTGATTTGATTTTATCAGGCGTAGCCAAAGCCATTCAGTCTAAACGCGTAACTGGTGACTTCTCTTCTCAAATGAAAGGTGCTACTCAAGTGGGTACAGCTGAATTTGGGGATGTAATTATTAACCATATGTAATTTTTTTGTTTTCACCCACACGTACAAGAGCCCCTGATTTATAGGGGCTTTTTTGTAGCTGCCACTTACTTTGACGCAGAAACAACGAAAGCAATCTTGACCTTTACCCATAAAAGCATAGTATGTTGATATAACAGTATGAAATGTTGTTTAACTACAACAGTTTATATAGAATAATTAATTAAGTGGATTAAAACGAAATAATCTAAATATGACGACGACCGCAGCGACAACTAAACTAAGTGGGCTTGCTCGCATGCTAATTAAAGAAGAACAGCTTTCTGAAGCAGATGCTGCCGCACTTCAATTACAAGCAGATGCTGCTAAAATTCCATTCATTTCACAAGTAATTACAAGTAAAAAATTATCTGCTGAAAAAATTGCAGATATTGCTTCCAAAGCATTTGGTTTTCCTTACTTCAACCTAGATGCACTTAACCCCGATTACTTACCCGCCAAGACTATCGATATAAAACTGATGCAAAGCAATCGTGTTATTGGTCTACAAAGTCGTAATAACATTTTATTTGTCGGCGTATCAGATCCAACCATGTTGCATGCATTAGATAGCGTGCGCTTCCAAATGGGCATGAAACTTTCGCCTGTCATTGTTGAGGATGACAAGTTAGAAAAATGGATACACAGCATTGTTGAGTCCAGAGATACCAGCTTTTCATCATTAGACATTGATGACGACTTTGATTTAGAAGTGGGCAGTATTGATGAACCCTCTGAAGATGAATCATCTCAAGAGGTGGATGATGCCCCTGTTGTTAAGTTCTTACAAAAAATGCTATTAGATGCAATTAAGATAGGCGCATCTGACTTACACTTTGAACCTTATGAAAAATTTTACCGCATTCGTTTTCGTGTAGATGGTGAACTACGCGATATTGCACAACCGCCTTTGGCGATTAAAGATAAGCTAGCTTCCCGAATCAAGGTCATTTCTCATATGGATATCTCTGAAAAGAGAATCCCACAAGATGGTCGGATGAAACTGATTTTATCTAAAGCGCGTACGATTGACTTTCGTGTGAGCACACTACCGCTTATCCACGGCGAAAAAATTGTGATGCGTATTCTAGATGCTACTAGCGCAACACTCGGCATTGAAGCGCTAGGCTATGAGCCTGAACAACAAAAAATATTACTGGACGCCATTCAACGTCCGTATGGTTTAGTGCTGGTTACGGGGCCTACCGGTTCAGGAAAAACAGTTTCCTTATATACCTGTTTAAATATTTTAAACAGCCCGGGAGTTAATATTTCCACAGCAGAAGACCCTGCGGAAATCCCATTACCTGGTATTAATCAAGTGAATGTGAATGAAAAGCAAGGCCTTACCTTTGCTGCCGCATTAAAAGCCTTTCTAAGGCAAGATCCTGACATCATTATGATTGGCGAGATTCGAGATTTAGAAACAGCAGATATGGCAATTAAAGCCTCTTCTACTGGCCATATGGTACTTTCAACATTGCACACTAATGATGCTCCATCAACGCTAACACGCTTAATGAATATGGGGGTTGCTCCGTTTAATATTGCATCCGCAGTTTCACTGATTGTTTCACAGCGCCTTGTGAGAAGACTCTGCAAAAGCTGCAAAATTCCTATCACTGTACCGCAAGAAGCTTTACTAGACGTTGGATTTATTGAAAATGATTTCAAAACAGAGTTCCAACTATACAGCCCAAATGAAGATGGCTGCGAACTCTGTAATCATGGTTATAAAGGCCGCTTAGGTATTTATCAAGTCATGCCTGTGACTGATGCAATCGCACGTATTATTATGGAAAATGGCAATGCGATTGATATAGCGGATCAGGCTGAAAAAGAAGGTGTTTACGACTTAAGAAGATCAGGCGTGTTAAAAGTCATACAAGGTCTCACCTCCATTGCTGAAGTGGAAGCATGCACAAATGAATAGAAAGCAATTGAATAACGCTGCTATTGAAAATCAACTAAGGATGTCATATGGCCGCAAGTGCTAGCAACCAAAATACCTATGTATGGGAAGGTAAAGATAAAAAGGGCAAAATTGTCAAAGGTGAAATGCGTGCTAATGGTGAGTCATTTGTAAAAGTATCACTCAGAAGACAAGGAATTAACGCAGCAAAGGTCAAAAAACAAAGCGCTTTCAGAAGCAAAGGGAAAGTTTCCGACAAAGACGTGGCCCTGTTTACCCGTCAGCTAGCTACGATGATGAAGTCTGGTGTCCCTTTGTTACAAGCTTTTGACATTGTTGGTAAAGGGCACAGCAATCCTGCCGTCTCGAAACTATTAGGAGATATCAAAGCCGATGTAGAAACAGGTAGCAGTCTAAGCGCTGCATTCCGTAAATTCCCACTGCACTTTGACCAACTATTTTGTAACCTAGTCGGTGCTGGTGAGCAGGCTGGCATTCTTGACTCATTACTCGACCGTTTGGCCACTTATAAAGAAAAAATTCTAGCCATCAAACGTAAAATTAAAACGGCACTCATGTACCCTATTTCAATTCTTATCGTCGCTTTTGTGATTACAGCGGTCATCATGATTTTTGTTGTGCCTGCATTTAAGGAATTGTTTTCCAGCTTCGGTGCTGACTTACCAGGTCCGACTTTAGTCGTCATGGCAATCTCTGATTTCTTTGTATCATATTGGTGGGCAATCTTTGGCGCAATCGGCTTTGGTCTTTGGTTCTTTTTCTACACATGGAAACGCTCTGAGAAAATGCAAGCCACTATGGATAGGCTCTTGTTAAAACTACCTATTTTTGGAGGGGTGATTCGCAAAGCAACACTTGCAAGGTTCGCTAGGACATTAGCAACCATGTTTGCGGCGGGCGTCCCTTTGGTTGAAGCATTGGATTCTGTCGCAGGAGCATCAGGCAATCGCGTTTATTACGATGCAACAAAGAAAATACAAAGCGAAATCAGCACCGGCACCAGCTTAACTGTCGCCATGCAAAATACCACCGTATTTCCAAGCATGATGGTGCAAATGACAGCTATTGGAGAGGAATCTGGGGCTTTAGACAGCATGTTAAGCAAGGTGGCCGACTTCTATGAAGAAGAGGTCGATGAAGCAGTTGATGGTCTAGCTAGCTTAATGGAGCCCATTATTATGGTTGTACTTGGCGTACTTATTGGCGGCTTAGTGATTGCGATGTATATGCCAATCTTCAAACTAGGTGAAGTTGTTGGAGGGTAAATTAAAAAGGCTGGCCGGCCCAAGACCAGGGGCCTGCCTTTTTAATTACTACTGACTGGCAGCAGCCTTCATTGCAGCTTCAATCGCCTTATGTGGTTGTGCACCCATCATCCGTTTGCCATCTGCAAAAAAAAGTGTCGGCGTGCTTGCCACACCAATTTTTCTCGCTAGTACACCAACCTCTTCCAAAGGTACTTTACAAGTTCCTGCAGATTTAGGTAACTGATTATTAAATACCCAGTCATTCCATGCGCCTACACGATCGTCAGCACACCAAATTAACTTTGATTTTGCAGCGGCATTGGGGTGTAATTGTGCCAACGGATACAAGAATGTATAAATCGTCACATCAGTAATTTGGCTCAATTCATCTTGCTCTAAACGTTTGCAAAATGGACAATCCACATCAGAGAACACTGCAATTTTTCGGCTGCCATTCCCTTTAACCACTTTAATTGCTTTATCTAAAGGCAGCTTATCGAAGTCAATTCTAGTCAACTTTTCTAGGCGCTCACCAGTAATATCTTTTTTTGTTTTCGGGTCAACTAAACGCCCTTCAGCAATGATAAACGTCAGCTTCTCATTTGTATAAATAATCTGCCCACCCATAAACACTTCATACAAGCCTTCATAAGGTGTTTTAGTCACACTCTCTACTTTGAACTTAGGATAGGCAGCCTCCATCCTTTCCTTCAGACTGCTCTCGTCTGCACAGGCAAGCTGACTGAGCATAATCAATGTGGCTAATACTACATGTTTAAATTTCATCTATTCTCTTTCTAATGCGTCACTTTATGCAACCGCTTGTTTAATTAAGATATTCTTTATACTAGGGCGCTTCTCTAACTGTTCCATGCTCGATGTTGCTAGCCTTTTCATCAACTGATTGTTGCTAGAAAACAAATAATCAAGTCCTGATGTTAGCGCATTCATACTCACAACATCCGCTTTTCTGTCGCGTTCATACCGCCGTAAAAATGTTGCGTCACCAATATCCTGTAAGGCATGGCTGCTCGTCATTAGTTTCGCCAAGCTCATTACATCTCTAAACCCTAAGTTAGCCCCTTGCCCTGCCATAGGGTGCACTTGATGCGATGCATCACCAATTAAAACGACTCGCTCAGCAATCAATTTGCTTGCAGTGATTTGGCGCAGTGGAAATGAATAAGTTTTGCTAGCCGCTTTCAGCTGCCCTAACTGCCCCCTTGCTTGCACCTCAACCTGCTCCGCTAAACTTTCCTCGGATAAGCTTAATAGCTGCTTGGCACGTTCCGTTTCCAATGCCCACACCATTGATACCTGCTGCTGTGGTAGTGGCAATAAAGCCAAGGTTTCATGCGGTGAAAACCATTGTCTCGCAACATTACCATGCGCTTTTTCCACAACATAATTCGCGACCAATGCTACCTGGTCAAAGTCCTTATCATTCGTCGCAAGGCAAAGCTGCTGCCTTACAAAAGAATTAACGCCATCCGCCGCGACTAACAAGCTAGCTGATATTTGCTGCCCATTCACTAAATCTACGACAACCTTATCATCTTGATACTCAATATCAGTACATGGGGAACCCATTACCATCGTCACATCTAGAGCATCCACTCTTTCCCATAGCGCGTGCATCAATTGATTATTTTCGACAATACAGGCCAGCTTATCGAGATTAGCATCATCGGCAAGTAAATTCAGTGAGTCACTCGCTCCTTCATGCCACAAGGCCATAGCTTTAACAGGGTTGATTCGTGCGGCATTAACGAACGCCCACACACCCAAGGCCTTTAAAAAGGCTTCAGTTGCCGGTGTGATTGCATAAATACGCGTATCCCATGTTGATGATGCATAGTCTGGTCTTTCTTTCGCATCCACCAGCACAACACGTTTGCCCTGTTCAGCCAGGGCAATGACGGCAGCCAAACCCACCAAACCAGCGCCAACGACAGCGACGTCAAAAAAAGACTGTGTCTTATTTGCCATAACTCATCTTGTTCACCAATACGCGCTTGATAGGTTTAAATACATCCAACAAACCTAGCCCCATGCTACGCATAGCCGACAGCCCAATCATGTCATTACTAAATAAGCTGACTAAAAAGTCAGTAAAAAGCAGGCCACCTTTAGTATCTCGCGTGCGTGTTTTGGCATAGCCAGCTAGCATGACTGGGTTACCCCAATCAGCCTGAGGCGTTGCTACCAGTTGTTTTATCAATGCGGCTGCATCACGCAAGCCAACGTTAAACCCTTGGCCTGCGACTGGGTGCATGGTTTGCGCAGAATTACCGATAACGACCATATGTGGCGTTGCATTGTTTGTTAATTGTGCTTTAACCAGAGGAAAGCTCAGGCGCTTTTGTATGGATAAAAATCGTCCAACTCTATCCCCGAATGCGGCATGTAGTTCTGCTAAAAATGCCGCATCACCTAAGGTTAACAAGCGATCAATCCCAGCCTTTTCACCAGTCCATACCAGTGAAAAATCACGGTCGCCATTGGGCAATAAAGCCATTGGCCCTGCCGGTGTAAAACGCTCATACGCAATATTGCCATGCGGCAACTCGCTACTCACTTTACTCACTAGCGCATCATGCCCATAAACTTTCGCATCCCGCTTCAAGCTAGGAATATTATCTAAACCACGCCCACCTTCAGCAATCACCAACAACGAACTGGCAAGCGTTATTTCATCGCCAGCGAATGTAAAGCCAACGGTTGCCATTTGCTCATTTTGACTAATGCTATTGGCTGGCGCTTCATACATCACATACTTTGCATCAAGGCCAGTATCTAAGGCTTGCATCAGTGCGCCGTAAGAAACAACATAGCCTAGCGCTGGCAAGTCATGTTCCTCTGCCTGTAACTTGGAGCGGCCGACACTGCCACGTTGAGAAACATGGATGGTGTTAATCGCCGTTGCATTAACTGCAACATCAGACCAAACACCCAGCTTCTCCAAGATAATTTTAGAACCATATGAAAGTGCCAGTGCGCGCTTATCATGGTACGCTGCGCCTTGCTTTCTGGCCTCTAATACCTTTACAGGCAAGCCTTGTTGCTGCATCGACAATGCCAAGACCAAACCAACAGGACCACCACCAATAATGATCAATGGCGTATTCTCTTGAGACTTGTTCACCTACTTACTTCCTGCCATCTGCGCTTCAATATCTGCAACCGTTTTGATTGCACCCTTACTTAACACCTCATTGCCTTGCGCTGTAATCAACACATCATCTTCAATCCGAATACCGATATTCCAAAAGGCTTCTGGCACATTGTCTGCTGGCCGTACGTAGCAACCTGGCTCTACGGTTAACACGTGACCTGCTTCAAGCGCAGCCCAATCGCCTTTTTTATTTTTATAATCACCCACATCATGCACATCTAAACCTAACCAATGCCCGGTACGGTGCATATAAAATTGACGATAGTCGCCACTTTCCAGCACTTGCTCTTTCGTTCCTTTACACAAGCCAATATCTATAAACCCTTGCACTAGCACATCCAATGCCGCTTCATGTGGGCTATTCCAATAATGATTGGGGGTTGCCACTTCAATCGCCGCCAATTGTGACGCCAGCACGGTTTCATATAAGTCTTTTTGCGGGCCACTAAATTTACCGCTCACAGGGAATGTACGCGTGATGTCGGAAGCATAGCCATCCAGTTCACATCCAGCATCAATCAATAACAAATCACCATCATTCAGCTTAGTATTATTCGCATTGTAATGTAGTGTACAAGCATTGGCTCCACCTGCGACGATACTGGTATAAGCAGGTGCTTGCGCACCTTTGAGGTAGAACTCATGTAAGAATTCCGCTTCAATTTCATTTTCCATTTTGCCAGGTGCTGTTTTTTGCATCGCACGGTTATGTGCAACAGCCGCAATATCAGCAGAACGGCGCATCAAATCAATTTCAAATGGTGTTTTGATCAAGCGTTGTTGGTCAACTAGTTGACGCACATCTCGCACCGCTTCAGGTGCTGATACGCCAGTACGCGCTAAATCTTTGACTAGGTTTAGCCACTTAGTGACTTTCACATCCCACGCGGCATCAGCGCCCAAGCTATAAAACAACTGTGCTTGATTAGACAGCAGCTTAGGCATCACCTCACCTAACTGATTAAATGTGTAAGCCTCATCAAACCCGAACGTCTCTTTTGCTGCATCCGGCCCATAACGAAAGCCATCCCAAATCTCGCGTTCCATGTCTTTTTTACGGCAGAACAAAATGCTTTTAGGTGACTCGCCAGCGATTAACACCAGTACTGCTTCAGGCTCTTTAAAACCCGTTAAATAGTAAAAATAACTATCGAAGCGATAAGGAAAGTGACTGTCACGATTGCGCACCATTTCTGCGGCAGTCGGAACGATAGCAACACCCTCAACCATACTGGCTAATAATTGATCACGCCTTGCGCTAAACTCTTCTATGGAAAAACTCAAATAAAACCTTTAACTTTCTCACTTAATTGCTAAGGACATTTTAGCTTATTTGGTCACTGATTGCGCATTAGGTTCAAATCGTTTTTTAAGTGACTTCTTAATTTATTCGGTTTAACCTGGTTAATATCGATAAACAGGATAATCACATACCTAAAAACATCAAAATGTTATTAGTGATTGCATTGCTCGTAGTTGGCTTAACCAAGGCGGTTGAAGATGGCGTATACCCTATGCACTCGGTCACCATAGAACTCCCCAAAGCACACTTGACGCAAACATTTTCTCTGAATCTAGAAGCTGTCAATATTAATCAAGCCGCCTTAGGTAAAGCAGTTGGTCAGCATGTGTCATTCGATTACACCAGCGAGTTGGTGCCTAACTTAGTTGAAATTGAATTGAATCGTAAGCCGCTATTAAACGACAATACGGCTGATGACTTAAATAAAGTAACTGGAACTTTGTCGAGTGCTGAATCAGTCACTGCAAGTGACTTACCAGGATTGGTAACGGTCTGCAGGAAAGCAACCCAACTTTCCGTACTATGTCGAGCCTATAATGATTCCTGCCAACGGCAAAGAAGTGACTCTTTATTATGAGATGCGTACTGAAAACAACATTGTGAGTATGGCATTGCCATTATCGTGATTAACGCTATACCGTCTACAACCACTGTCTTCCATTATTAGTAACGCTTCTTTTGACGGTAGCGGTACACGAGCAAGATCACGATACCAGCCACATTCGGCCACCAAATATACCAGTGCGACCATGCAATACCATCGACACTGAAGTCTGAAAGTGGCCAAAAAATTGGCGTGGAAAAATAGGCTTTGGTGTGAAATGGAAAGTCTAAAACGATATGAAAAGGCCAAGCCAACATTGCGAAAGCAATCCCTTTTCGCCAGAGAGCAACCAAAGCAATAATAGGCAATGCAATCACAAAACTATGCCCAACCGCGTAATGTGTAAATAACCATAGTGGCAATGTTTCCAAAGCTGGTTTACCAAATTGCATAGTGCCATCAATCACATTCATCGCCATTAACGCACCAAATGAGATTAAATCTGGCATCGCGCCAAAAAATATAGCTAATAAAGCATAACGCTTATACCCAAATAAACCATATCCCCATATTGCATGACTAAAGGTATCCACTTATCCCACCTTCAATTGCCTATCAATTTGACGCAAACGCTCAGGCGTTCCAATATCATGCCAAACACCTTGGTGATGTCTCCCTGTCACCAACCCGTCTGCCATGGCCGCCGTTAACAGCGGTGCGAGCCTTGCAGCTTCGCCTTGGACAATAGTGTCAAACAGCGCTGGCGAATACACGCCAACACCTGAAAAAGTGAGTTGATTTTCACCAGCAGCTTTCAGCTTGCCAGCCTGAAGCACAAAGTCGCCTTTGGGATGCTGTGGTGGGTTATCCACCATCACAAGGTGCGCTAAATTCGGCTTAGGCAAGGCTGTTACCAAAGGCATATAATCAATATCGCAAAACACATCACCGTTTACGGCCAAGAATGAATCAGTTCCTAACAAAGGCAAAGCGTTAGCAACGCCGCCGGCTGTTTCCAAGGCTCTACTTTCTTGGCTGTAAGTAATTTGAGCACCCCACTGCTGACCATCTCTAAGAGCATCTTCCACTTGTTGACCTAAATAAGCATGGTTAATGACAATCTCTTTAATACCTGCAGCAACAAGTCGCTCAATATGCCACACAATCAATGCCTTACCGCCGACTTTCAGCAGTGGCTTTGGCGTATTGTCAGTGAGTGGCGCCATGCGCGTTCCTCGCCCTGCCGCTAAAATCATCGCTTTCATTAGAAAGTATATCCTGCTTTCTCATCTTGACCTTCTAGCGTATTCAGCAATTTTAACATTGGGCGTAATTCAAGATAACGGCCGCAAACACGACGTAAATAATTCGTCACTAATGGCATATCTTTTAAATAAGCATCCTTCCCATCACGATGCGACAATCTTGCAAAAATGCCGAGCACTTTAATATGACGTTGCGCGCCCATCCATTCAAAGTCCCGATAAAACTTACTAAAGTCACTTGGCAATAACAAGCCAGCTTTACGCGCAGCATCCCAATAGCGCACAACCCAGTCCATCATATCCGCCTCTTCCCAGCTGATATAAGCGTCCTTAAGCAACGAAACCAAGTCATAGGTAATCGGTCCGTAAACCGCATCCTGAAAATCCAAAATCCCTGGATTGTTTTCGCACACCATCAAATTACGAGAGTGATAATCTCGATGCACGTAGACTTGCGTTTGACTTAAGATGTTTTGCGTCAATATCGTAAAGGTTTTATCCAGCACACTCTGCTGCACAGCATCCAAATTAACATTTAAATGTTTTGCAAGATACCATTCAGGGAACAATTGCATCTCTTGCATGAGTAATGCTGCATTGTAAGCGGGCAACACGTTAGGTTTGCTAGCCAATTGTAGATTAATCAGCGCATTCGTGGCATCACCATATAGTGGCTGTGCAGTGTCTTTATTCAATTGGGATAAATAAGTGTCATTACCTAAATCACTTAACAGCAAAAAGCCTTGCTCCACATCTTGTACAATTACTTCGGGCACATGCAAGCCACAGTCCAAAAATAGCTTGGCGATATCAATAAATGATGTGCAGCTTTCTTGTTCTGGTGGCGCATCCATTGCAATTAACGTTTTATCTTGCAAATGCACACGGAAGTAGCGCCTAAAGCTTGCATCTGCAGATGCAACACTGAGTGTAAACGCCTTTTCAGTCAACACAGTAGCCAACCATTGTTCTAATTCTCTTTTTCTATCCACAAAACACCTTCTTTAATGTAATATTACCATTTTGTAATGTAGCGAACGTATTATGAAAAAGCTACATTTTTTTGGTAAAAGCATCATTTCAATCATGAAACTTTCATCATTCGCGGAGATAATACTAGATTCAACTTTTTTTCACTAACGATTATCACTTTAAATTCCATTTGACAACCCACAGCACAAAAATAAAGCGTTCGCATATAAAACGTTCTAAGCAACTGATTGCTAATGCCGTCATCATCTATTTGATGAGTTACTGTGTCGCTTCACAGGCTGAAACCTTGACGCGCGTGCTTTTTAAAGTGCCAGAAACAGTCCAGCCCACCGCACTTCCTGGCGCTGTTAAAATTGAAGCCATCAATCTAGATTTTCACCTGGATAGAAAAATCATTGCTTCCGGCGATGCCGTCATCACCAGAGACGGCCAAACAATATATGGAGATACAGTAGAATTCAATACTTTTAATAATGAGTTAATAGCAACAGGCAATGTTCGTGTCGACTTGGCCGATAGTGAAATCAAAGGTCTTTCATTAAACATGCATTTAACAGAGATGATTGGCAAAATAAACAATGCCGATATTAAGCTAAAAAAACAAGCCCGTCGAAACGGAGGCAGCAAAGGCCGATTATATAGCTCTAACGTTTATGCGCAATCGAAACTACTCAATACACAAACCGCATTGACTGACAACCCCAAGCTATATCAAGAAAGCTATCGCAACCCTCCCACTGCGGCTGACCAGACTATTGACCCTAAATTTAACTCGTCCAGAGCTGATGCTAAAGCTATATTATTTGAAGGCGCATCTAAAAAGCGTTTAAAAAAAGTACGCTACACCACTTGTGAAGCGGGTGTTGATGACTGGTATATTAAAGCCAAAGAAATTGAGCTAGACACTTTCACAGAATCAGGGTCTGCAAAAAACGCCTATATTGAGTTCAAAGGCATACCATTGCTTTATACTCCTTATATGAATTTCTCTTTAAGCAAAGAGCGAAAATCTGGTTTTCTTGCGCCAACATTAGGCTCGACCAGTCGAAGTGGATTTGAAACATCAATTCCATACTACTGGAATATTGCACCGAACAAAGATGCAACATTAGGTTTGCGATATTTAAGTCGGCGTGGTGTACAAATGCGCGGCACTTTCCAATACCTAGACCCGAGCTACTCGGGCACAAGCAGTATTGAATACCTAAACAATGACGGCCTATCTGGCCAACAACGTTACTTTGCCAATCTTAGCCACACACATTCGTTTGGTAATGGCTGGTACGGCGGCTATAATATTGAAAAAGTATCTGATGACGAATACTTCTCGGATATGTCCACCCGTATCATTACCACCAGTCAAGTGAATTTAGGTCAGGGTGGCCGAGTGGATTATATTGGTGACGTATGGAGATTTAACGGCTTAGTGCAAAAATACCAAACACTGGATAAAGTCAGCTATCCGTATGAACGACTTCCTCAGTTAACACTAACTGCTGACAAGGGGTGGGATAATGTACAAACAAATTTTTATAGTCAATATACCTACTTTGATCGAAACAAAGACGCCCCTGCAGCGGCAACAGGTAACCGCCTAACCGTTTACCCAAGTATTAGCGCCCCGTTTAAAACATCATATGGCTTCATCACACCAAAATTTGGCGTGCACTCGACCTATTATGGATTAAGTGATAATAACTTTAGCGTTAATGGGCAAAATATTAGTAACAACTCGGCTACGCGCATCTTGCCAATTTTTAGCTTGGATAGCGGTTTGTATTTTGAACGCAATTTAAATGTTGTTGAAAACAGTTATATTCAAACCGTAGAGCCGCGTTTGTTTTATGTCAACATTCCCAATAAAAATCAAGACCTGCTACCCGTCTTCGACACAGGTGTTGCTACGTTAAACATGGCCACTTTGTTCAGCGAGAACCAATTCACTGGTGGCGATAGAATCAACAACGCCAACCAACTCACTTTAGCTATAACATCAAGAATGATCGATAGCAATACAGGTGTTGAACGTTTTTCTACAACCATTGGTCAACGTTACTACTTTGACGATCAAGAAGTCACTCTGCCAGGATCCTCTATATCTGAAGATAGCTCTTCAGATATTATTGCAGCGATGACAGCACGTCTTAATAACAAATGGAACCTAGATGCTTTTTGGCAATACAACACTGATAAAAGCGGCATGGTAAGGACAAATTTACTGGCCCGTTACAACCCAGAACCTGGCAAGTTGATTAATGCTGGTTATCGCTATACAGAAGCATTTTTAGAGCAAATAAATGCATCAGGACAATGGCCGTTAGGGCGCGGATGGTATGGCGTTGGTCGACTCAATTACTCAATTCGTGATAAAACACTCATTGAAAGCTTAGCAGGACTAGAATATGATGCAGGCTGCTGGCAAGCTAGGGCAGTGATGCAACGCGTAGAAACAGCAACAGCAGATGCAAACTACGGCTTCTTCTTACAACTTGAATTAGGTGGCCTCACTTCTATTGGCTCCAACCCATTAAACTTACTAAGACGTGACATTCCTGGATACTTAAGTTCCAGCGAACTTCCAGACATTTATAGGCAACAAAACTACAAACGATGAAACTATTTAGCACAACGACCCCATTAGCAAAACTTCTTATTGCCATTAGCTTGTCGATCGCAAGCGGCTTATTTTCATACAATGCCTACGCCCTTAATGACATCGTCAAATTAGACCGCATTGTCGCAATCGTGGATAAAGATGCTATTACTGAGCAAGAGTTAGCCAATAAAGTGCTATCCGTTTCTGGCCAACTTGAAAAAAAAGGTACGCAACTACCACTAGAACGCGTGCTTCAAAAACAAATTCTAGAACGGCTCATCATTGATAGCATACAGCTACAATTAGCTGAAGAAAATGGTATCAAAGTCAATGATACGCAGTTAGATAAAACAATCGCGCGTATTGCAGATCAAAATCAGCTTAGCCTACAAGCGTTTAAAGCAGCACTTGAGAATGATGGCATTGCTTACCATCAGTTCCGTGAGAATATGCGTGATGAAATCACCATTGCCAGACTCAAAGAGTCCAAAGTCAATAGGCGCGTCAATGTGAGTGAAGGCGAAGTTGACAATTACTTAACCACGCAAGAAAACAGCGCCGACGGGCAACAGGAAGAGTTTGAACTTGCTCACATTCTTATTCGAACGCCAGAAGAAAGCACACCAGACGATTTAGAGAAGGCGCGCGTTAAAGTAGAAGAAGTGTTAAACCTGCTGAACAAAAAAGAACCTTTTGAACAGGTTTCTGCCAGCTTGTCAGATTCGCAAAATGCACTTGAAGGTGGCAATATGGGCTGGCGAAACAGCAGCCAAATCCCACCAGCATTTCTAAATTTGTTGAAAGATTTAACAGTTGGTGAGATTTCAAAACCTATCCGAAGCCCTAACGGCTTTCATATCGTTAAAATAATCGACAAACGCAGTGTAGACTCAACATTAATAGTAGAACAAACGAATACACGTCACATTTTAATGAAGTTGAACGAGATCGTTTCTGAGCAAGAAGCAAAACAAAAAATGGATGCGCTTAAAGAGCGTTTAGATAATGGTGAAGACTTTGCTGAATTGGCACGTCAATACTCTGAAGATGGTTCTGCAAACAAGGGCGGCACCCTCGGCTGGGTTAACCCAGGAGACACAGTACCTGAATTTGAGAAAGCCATGAACAATCTTGCGCCAGAAGAGATTGGCGAGCCTATCCGTACTCCTTTTGGCTGGCATATTATTCAAGTCATGGAGCGCCGTAAACAAGACATGACCGATCAAGCTACTCGCATTAAAGCGCGTAGAGAGATTCACGCGCGTAAAACAGAAGGAGCCTATGAAGATTGGCTGCATGAAATCCGCGACCGTGCTTTTGTTGAACTACGACTTGAAGATACTTTTTAAGTAAGTATTTGTTAAACTGTATCTTGAATTAAACCCACACTTTGAAAAAAGTCAAACCACGCATTGCCATTACTTCCGGCGAGCCTGCGGGCATAGGCCCTGATCTATGCTTAATGTTGGCGCAGCAAAATATTGATGCTGACATTATTATTATCGGCGATAAAGATGCACTTGCGGCTAGAGCAAAACAGCTTAATATTGATATCAATTTATTATCATATGATCCAAAAAATGCACAGCGCAACCAATCAATATCGGTCTTGCATTTACCAACCACAGAAAAAGTTATTGCTGGCAACCTGAATCTCAATAATAGCCAATATGTATTAAACACCCTGAATACTGCCATCGATGGTTGTCAGAACAACGATTTTGATGCCATTGTAACTGCACCGGTTCACAAAGGCATCATTAACGAAGCCGAGATTAACTTCACTGGCCACACCGAATATTTAGCTGATAGAACCAATACAGAACAAGTAGTCATGATGTTAGTAGGTGGCGGCCTGCGCGTAGCACTTGCCACCACACACCTGCCTTTATCGAAGGTGGTTGAAGCCATTACTAAAAAAACATTAGAAAAAACCATTCGTATTTTACATGCCGATTTGATAGGCAAGTTCAAGATCAAGAACCCACGCATTCTGATTGCAGGGCTAAACCCACACGCTGGAGAAGATGGTTACTTAGGTGATGAAGAAATCACAACCATTAACCCTGTGCTGGCATCTTTACGCAAAGAAGGCATGGAGCTCATTGGCGCCCTTCCCGCTGATACTTTATTTACCGAGCATCATTTAAAAAATGCAGATGCAGTATTAGCGATGTACCATGACCAAGGTTTACCTGTGCTCAAGCATGCAAGCTTTGGCAAGGGTATCAACATCACATTAGGCTTACCTATCATTCGCACTTCGGTCGACCACGGCACCGCGCTAGATTTAGCTGGCACAGGTAAGATCAACATCGGCAGCATGTTAGCCGCCACCGACCTAGCGATTAAATTAGCTAACAACAAAATGAATGCGTAATGAAACACCAAGCAAAAAAAAGATTCGGGCAAAACTTCCTGACTGATCAAGGCATTATTAACAGCCTAGTAGACACCATTGCCCCCCAAGAAGGACAAACACTGATTGAAATTGGTCCCGGGCTCGGCGCGCTGACAAAACCATTGTTAAGTCATGTAACAGAACTACACGTGGTAGAAATTGATCGAGATATCGTCAGTTGGATGAATGTTGAATACAAAATGCCTTCGTATGAAAAGAACACTCTGATCATCCACAATGTTGATGCGCTGAAATTCGATTTTTCTGAGCTAGGCAAACAACTCCGTATTACAGGCAATTTGCCTTATAACATTTCAACGCCAATTCTTTTCCATCTACTTAAGAACTTATCCAGCATAGAAGACATGCACTTTATGCTGCAAAAAGAAGTGGTTGAGCGTATGGTTGCCGAGCCCTCAACATCTGCTTATGGTCGACTTAGTGTGATGTTGCAATATTATTTGCACATGGAATATCTCATCACCGTTCCGCCAGAAGCGTTCAATCCAGCACCAAAAGTAGAATCTGCTTTTGTACGTTGTATTCCGCATGCAAAGCTACCTTTTGTCGCAAAAGATATCGACTTACTGTCAAAAGTGGTTTTAGCCGCTTTTTCACAGCGCCGTAAAACCATTCGCAACACGCTAAAGCCCTTTTTGAATGATGATGATTTTAACAAACTAGACATTGATGCTCAGCAAAGAGCAGAAAACTTAAGCGTTGCCGACTTTGTCGCCATCACTAACTATCTCTAACGTAGACTGCTATAATTTCAGTTAAACAATTAAACCTTCTTAACTAGGTACTCTTTAGAAAGCACAGCATGAGAATTATTTTATTAGGTGCGCCTGGTGCAGGCAAAGGCACACAAGCCACCTTCATCAAAGAACACTTTGATATTCCACAAATCTCAACTGGCGACATGCTGCGTGCCGCAGTGAAAGCGGGCACACCGCTAGGGCTAGAAGCAAAAAGGTTCATGGATGGCGGCGGCCTAGTACCAGATGCTGTCATTATCGGTCTTGTGACTAAGCGCATTAAAGAAGCTGATTGCAAAAATGGCTTCTTGTTCGACGGCTTCCCACGCACTATTCCACAAGCGGATGCCATGAAAGATGCTAGTGTTGACATTGATTATGTGGTCGAAATTGACGTGCCAGATAGCGCTATCGTAGAGCGCATGAGTGGTCGCCGCAGTCATGCACCAAGTGGACGTACTTACCACGTGACATTTAACCCACCAAAAGTAGTGGGTAAAGATGATGTCACTGGTGAAAATTTAGTCCAACGTGTTGACGACCAAGAAAAAACGGTTAAAAAACGGCTTGACGTCTATCACGATCAAACCAAACCACTCATTGACTATTATGTGAACTGGGCAAGCAGCGGTGCAGAAAAAGCACCCAAACATGTCAAAGTAAATGGCATGGGTGACATGAACAACATTTGCGATAGTATTTTTGCTGCGCTTGCATAAGCAATTCATCCCCCTGTATAAATAAACCCTATTAAATAAAATGGCTTTATTGATACTGGGATCAACTAATGAGGGAAATAAAATACTGGGTAGTGAGAGCCCAGCGCATGGCTTTCCTATTATTCGCACCATTAAACCTCGCAACATCATCGATTGGTTAAAACATGGCTTAGCGGACTTACCTCAAGCCATGTTTGCCAGCCTATTCTATGGGTTGGTTTTTGCCTCTGCTGGGATCTCGATGAATATCGTCCTATTTGAAGACAGCTGGCTTTTATCATCACTGACTACAGACTTTCTGCTGCTAGGGCCATTCCTAGCCATGGGGCTTTACGACTTAAGGCGCCGTATGGAGCGGGGAGAAAAACCAACGCTTATTCCCAGCTTAACAGCATGGCGTACTAACCTCATGAATGTGGGCATCTTTGCTGTCATCCTTGTTGTCATTTTATTGATTTGGGCACGTGCATCATTGGTCATTTTTTCTTTTTTTCTTTTTTCCAAGATAGGCTTCCTACTTTTTTAGAAATAGTTAAAGCAGTGATTACTTTCGTAACAACCCATTTTCGCCGCTGTTTACTTTGCGGTCGGTGGCTTTTCCGCTACTTTTGTCTATGCAGTCAGCGTCATTGCTATTCCACTCATGGCCGACCGACAAACAGATGCGGTTACTACGGCCATTGCCAGCCTACTCGCAGTCACAAGAAACTTTTTCCCAATATTTCTATGGGCTTTCACGATTGTATTATTAGTTGTGATTGGCTTTGCTACACACTTTGTTGAGCTCATCATCGCCATGCCAATTATTGGGTACGCTACTTGGCATGCTTATCGTAACTTAGTTGCACCGGTTTAAAAGCAAGTCGATTAAGATTTTCAGCGCTTGCTATTAGCAATGTCAAAGGAATGGCCTTGAAGTATAATATCGCTTTTACTAAAAACGCTCTCATATCACCATGCAACAGCAATATCCTTTCAAAGAAATCGAACAAAACGCCCAACAACATTGGAATGAACAGGAGTCGTTTAAAGCGAATGCTGATAGCGACAAGCCAAAGTATTACTGCCTTTCCATGTTCCCCTACCCTAGCGGCAAGCTGCATATGGGTCACGTGCGTAACTACACGATTGGTGATGTCCTAAGCCGTTATCACCATATGAAAGGGTTTAATGTATTGCAACCGATGGGTTGGGATGCGTTTGGCTTACCTGCTGAGAATGCAGCGATTAAAAACAGCGTGCCGCCTGCCAAATGGACGTATGAAAACATTGACTACATGCGCACGCAACTTAAGTCACTAGGCTTCGGCATTGATTGGTCACGCGAGTTTGCGACTTGTCAGCCTGAGTATTACAAATGGAACCAGTGGCTGTTCTTACGTATGCTAGAAAAAGGCATCGCTTATAAAAAAACACAAACTGTAAACTGGGATCCTGTTGACCAAACAGTCCTAGCAAACGAACAAGTCATTGACGGCAAAGGCTGGCGCACAGGCGCGCCAGTAGAAAAACGTAAAATTCCTGGCTACTACCTTAATATCACCAGCTATGCTGAGCAATTACTTTGTGATTTAGACCAACTCACAGGCTGGCCTGAGCGCGTTAAAACCATGCAAGCCAATTGGATTGGTAAAAGTATTGGTGTTCGCTTTGCCTTTACGCACAATATTAAAGACGAGAATGATGCACTGATTGATAATGGAAAAATGTGGGTATTTACCACCCGTGCTGACACCATTATGGGGGTGACGTTCTGCGCGGTCGCGCCAGAGCATCCACTGGCCACACTCGCTGCAAAAAACAATCCTAAACTCACTGCTTTTATTGAAAAATGTAAAACAGGCTCTATGTCAGAAGCCGATATGGCAACCATGGAAAAAGAAGGCATGGATACTGGCCTAAAGGTCACACACCCACTCACTGGTGAACAAGTGCCAGTATGGGTTGGTAATTACGTGCTGATGACGTATGGCGATGGTGCTGTCATGGCCGTACCTGCACATGATGAACGTGACTTTGGTTTTGCTAAAAAATATGACTTAGCCATTAAACAAGTGATTGCGGCTGATGATACTGAATTCTCAGATGCAGCTTGGCAAGCATGGTATGGCGAAAAAGCAAAAGCCACTTGTATCCACTCAAGCAAATACAATGGCTTAGCTTACGAAGCGGCTGTTGATGCCATTGCTGCTGATTTAACCGCAAAAGACTTGGGCGAAAAACAAACCAACTGGCGTTTACGCGACTGGGGTGTTTCACGCCAACGTTTCTGGGGCTGCCCTATTCCTATCATTCACTGTGCCGACTGTGGCGATGTGCCAGTGCCTGATGATCAATTACCCGTTAAGTTACCAGAAGACTGTGTGCCAGACGGTTCAGGCAACCCACTTAAAACACTTGACAGCTTTATCAATTGTGCATGCCCTAGCTGTGGCAAACCAGCGAAACGTGAAACTGATACCATGGATACCTTTGTGGACTCTAGCTGGTATTACGCACGTTATGCTAGTGGCCATGATGATAACGCCATGGTCAATGCTGAAACTAATCACTGGATGCAAGTCGATCAATATATCGGAGGTATTGAGCACGCCATTCTGCATTTACTTTACTCACGTTTCTGGAGCAAAGTGATGCGTGACTTAGGCTTGGTCGATTACGACGAGCCATTTGCGAACCTATTAACGCAAGGTATGGTGCTAAACCATATCTTCTCTCGTCGTACGGATAAAGGCGGCATTGAATACTACGCACCTGATGAAGTTAAACTCATCCATGATGAACAAGGCAAAACTACTGGTGCAACTTTATCCGCTGATGGCAAGCCTGTTGATTTCCAAGGGATGGGTACCATGTCGAAATCAAAACGTAATGGTGTTGACCCTCAGTCGCTGATTGAGGAATACGGTGCAGATACCGCCCGTTTCTTTATGATGTTTGCTGCACCTCCAGAACAAACCTTAGAGTGGTCTGATAGTGCAGTTGAAGGCTCTCATCGTTACTTAAAACGTGTATGGAACTTTGGTTACGGACTTTCAACAGAAGCCAAAACTGAAGTGCCAACGAAACTCAGCAGCAAGTTAGCTGAAGCAAGATGCGAGATTCACTTAGGCTTGAAACAAGCCAGCTACGATTTAGAGCGCCAGCAATTTAATACCGTTGCCTCTGGCAGCATGAAGCTATTAAACACTTTAGAAAAAATGCAAAAAGAAGCAGAAGAGAACTGGCAAAGTGTTGCCCACGAAGGCTTCTCTACTCTGCTGCGTTTACTCTCACCATTAGCGCCACATATTGCACAAACATTATGGAATGAACTTGGCTATGGCGATGACATTCTTAATGCTAGCTGGCCTGAAGCACTAGCCTCTGCTATGGTGCAGGATGAAGTCAAACTCATGATTCAAGTGAATGGTAAATTACGTGGTGACCTTGTTGTGTCGCCAGATACCAGCAAAGCAGAAATCGAAGCATTAGTCGTGACACAAGAATGCGTCACGAAATTCTTGGTAGATGGCAAAAGTGTGCGTAAAATCATTATTGTACCCAAAAAACTCATTAATGTCGTGATTGGATAAACCTTGCGGTCAATAACTCATTTCTGCTTCATACCACTCATCGTAGTTGGTTTAACAGCTTGCGGCTTTCATTTGCGTGGACCAAGTGATATCCCGTTCGAATCCATTTTCATTAGCGGCAATACATTAACCATTTCTCAAGATCTTAAAAAATCTTTAAAAACCAGTGATATTAAATTATTACCATCTGCTGAAGGTGCTGAACTACAGCTTGAGTTAGTCGGAGAAGAAAATGAGAAGCGCATTCTATCGTTAGCGGGCACTGGTACTGTTAACGAATACGAACTGTTCTACCGTGTACATTACCGAACAAAACTATTAGGCCAAACGACATGGAGCCAAGTTAACACCATTGAATCAAGAAGAGATTATACCTTTAACAATACTGTCCTTTTAGCAAAAAATACAGAAGAGTTAAAATTAAATCAAAGCATGCAAAAAGATGTCACTATTAGTGTATTGCGTAGACTTTCTGCTTTAAAAGGCCGTACGCAATAATACGATTTAAATAATTAGAGTGTGATCAGACAAACCCTATGCAGTTAGCTCAAGCGCAACTACAGCAACACTTAAACAAAACTTTATCACCTATTTACGTATTAATGGGCAACGAACCTTTAGGGAAAAGTGAATCTTTAGATGCCATTAGGCAAGCTGCTAGAAAAGATGGTGCAGAAGAACGCACTAACTTTATTATCGAGCGTAATTTTAACTGGCAATCGATTCAACAGTTCGGGCAAGCTTTATCGCTTTTCGCATCCAAACGCATTTTAGAAATTTCAATCCCCAATGGCAAACCCGGTGTTGAGGGTGGTAAAGCGCTAGTAGAACTAGCAGAGAATATCATACCTGATACCTCCACGATCATTATTCTGCCAACCTTAGCGCGCGAAGTGAAGAAAAGCGTTTGGTTTAACAAACTACAAAGTGCGGCAACCGTCATCGAGCTAAATGATATTGCACCTACGCAGTTACCGCTGTGGATAGCAAAACGGTTGGCGCAACAAAACCAAAGTGCAGATAACGCCTCATTGGAGTTCATGGCAAATCAAGTCGAGGGCAATTTACTCGCTGCCCACCAAGAAATTCAGAAGCTAGGCTTACTCTACCCTGAAGGTGAGATCAGCGCAAAGGACATTCAAGCTGGCGTGCTGAATGTGTCACGTTATGATGCGTTCAAACTTGGTGAAGCCGTCTTAGCGGGCGACCCAGAACGCACTTCTCGCATTCTGCAAGGTTTGCAAGATGAAGGCGAACAGCCAGTGGCTGTGATGAATCCATTAATCTGGGTATTACGCCCTTTGGTGCGCGTCAAAAAAGCGCAAGCCAATGGTGAAAGTATCAATAGCGCGATGACCAGTGCGCGTATTTATGGTAACCGGCAACTGCAAACCAAAGACGCATTATCACGTTTAAGTTTGCCGCAATTGGAAGCCGCCTTACAAAAGCTATGTGATATTGATAGAATCGCTAAAGGCATTATGATTGGTGATGCATGGCTAGAACTTTCAAGGCTCTGTTTTGGACTCGCCAGAATACGCAGCAGACGTTAACTCGCCTTATTAAACAAGCATGTTAAATAGATAAAGAAAACAAACGATATGACAGACCTAAACGTTAAAGACTATATGGATGCACTCGGCAAGAGTGCCAGACAAGCATCCCGCCATATTGCAAATGCAGACTCTAATGCCAAGAATCAAGCACTCACGTTCATTGCCCATGCGATACTTCGTGAGAAAGCGGCCTTAATTGAAGCAAATGGTAAAGACCTAGCAGCAGCAAAAGAAAACGGCTTAGAAAGCGCCTTATTAGATCGCTTAACGCTAACATCGAAAACCGTCGACAGCATGGCACAAGGCTTAATCCAAATTGCCGGCTTGGCTGACCCTATCGGTCAAATGAATGACTTCAAATATATGCCAAGCGGCATTCAAGTCGGTCAGATGCGCGTACCTTTAGGCGTCATCGGCATTATTTACGAAGCCCGTCCAAACGTGACGGCAGATGCCGCTGGTTTATGCATTAAATCAGGTAACGCCGCGATTTTACGTGGTGGCTCAGAAGCGATTCACTGTAACCAAGCATTAGCCAAGTTGGTGCATGAAGGTTTAGAAAAAGCAGGCTTACCAAAAGAAGTCGTGCAAGTGGTTGAAACCACTGACCGTGCTGCGGTAGGCGAACTAATCACCATGAAAGACTATGTCGACGTCATTGTGCCACGTGGCGGTAAAGGCCTCATCGAACGCATCTCAAATGATGCGCGCATCCCAGTGATTAAACATTTAGATGGCAACTGCCATGTCTATGTCGATCAAGATGCCGATCTTGATAAAGCACTCGCCATTGTAGAGAACAGCAAAACACAACGTTTAGGCACGTGTAACACGGCTGAGTCTTTACTCATTGACAGTGTGATTGCAAAAGATGTCTTGCCACAAATTGCAGCAAGGCTCTTTGCAAAAAGCGTCGAGATTCGCGGCTGTGCTGAAACCTGCAAAATCATCAAAGAAGCTAAACCAGCGACCGATGAAGATTATTACACTGAGTATTTAGACAACATTATTTCTTGTAAAGTTGTCGATGGTATCGATGCTGCGATTGCCCACATCAATAAGCACTCATCACAACATACCGAAAGCATCGTCACCGAGAACTATACGATTGCACGTCAGTTCTTACGTGAAGTGGATTCTAGTAGCGTGATGGTCAATGCCTCAACGCGCTTTGCCGATGGTTTTGAATATGGTTTAGGTGCTGAAATTGGCATCTCTACAGATAAGCTACATGCGCGCGGCCCTGTTGGTTTAAACGGCTTAACTTCATTGAAATACATCGTGTTCGGCGATGGCCACATTAGAACCTAACCAAACATTAATATGCGTCTAGTTGGCATTTTTGGCGGTACGTTTAACCCCATTCATTTTGGTCATCTACGCATGGCACAAGAACTGGCTAGCGCATTAGCGATGGACGAAGTGAAGTTTATTCCATCGGCTAATCCTCCGCATAAAGATAATGTCATGGTCTCCGTAGAACACCGCTCTGCTATGGTGAAACTAGCCATTGCTGACAATCCGTTATTCTCACTTGATGAACTAGAGCTCAATAGAGAAGGATCTTCTTATACCATTGATACGCTGGTTAGTTTGCGCGAATCATTAGGCCAAGGCACTTCGCTTTGCTTGATGATGGGTAGTGATGCGTTTGTTAATCTGAATACTTGGTATCGTTGGCAGGAGTTGCTGGATTATGCGCATATTGTGTTGGTGCAGCGACCTAGTGCTCAGCCGCAGGAAGCGCTTCCTACTGAGGTTGAGGCGTTATTACGGGATCATTATACGGATCAGCATGCGGACTTAGCTAATGAGAATT